>CANRGG010000008.1 GCA_947630115.1 uncultured Clostridia bacterium | reverse complement strand
GGGAAGCTCTATAGCGGCGGCGGGCTCGCCGGTAATCTCGGCCTTTACAAGCGCCGAGGCCGCGGAGATCGCAACGGGCGCTGTCGTGAATTGGAAACTGCGCCGCCCCGAAAACAAAATGAAGATCGTTTTCAATACCTTCCTCCCCACGGACACCGAAATTTATAAAAATATTCTTAAAATGCTGTGAAAAAAATTTCATAATCGGTCTTATTTTTCGCAAAAATTTCACGTGGGAAATTCGGCCCATCTCCGCCCAAAACGGGCGGATTTTTTTGTATTCTATGGAAGAAATCGTCATAAAAATCAATATAATTAACACAAAATGATAAAATAAATCAGAAACATGTCGAAACTTGTTGAATTATAATCAAAACTGTAAATATTTTCCAAATTTGGGGCAGAAAAAATTTCATAAATCCCTTGCTTGATTTTGGAAATGTTTTGGGGTAGAATGAATAGCGTGTAAAACCACATAATAATGCGGGAAACAAATTTCAGGAGGAATAATATGAGTAAGAAAAGAGTGTCTGCGATCCTTGCGGTCTCAGCGGCGGCGCTTGTCTGTTTTGTGCTCGCGCTGTTCTTCATGCCGATCGCAAACTCGATGGTCCACGCTTCGCCCGTTGAGGTCGAAGGTATAGACTACAAGATCACGTCAGACACGACCTATGCGATCGCCCCGGGCGTTACGGAGCGTGCGCTCAAGACGAGCACAAACGCCGTCGCGACCGAAGCGTTCGTCATGGAGATCGACACGAAAGACCCCAACGTCAAAGTTGTTGCGGGCTACGGCAACCGCAACCCTGGGACGGAGGCGGGCCAGCAGGGCTGGTGCCTGACGCCATTGACCAAGCAGGCGCAGCTTTATGAGGATACCCACAGCGGCGAGCGCGTCGTCGGCGGGATCAACGCCAGCCTTTTCAATGTCGGCACGGGCGAGCCGCAATCCATGCTCGTCATGGACGGCACACTATATAAGGATATGGTTTGGCGCCCTTATCTCGCGATCTTTGAAGATGGTTATGCCGCAATTATCGGGAAAAATAAAGATGCCGATGGAAATACCGAAAATCCTACCATTGAAAATGCCGAAAAGGAAATCAACAAAGATAATCAAAATCACGGCAAGATTAAACAAGCGATTGGCGGCTGGTTCAATCTTGTCGAAGATGGTAAAGTAACCGAAGCGGCGGAAGCCAATAAGGGCTCGAACGGCGGGCAATATCCCCGCACGGCGGTCGGCGTGACGAAGGACGGCAAAGTCATCTTCTTCCAGGCGGACGGCATTCAGGCGCCCCGCTCGACGGGCTATACCATCAAAGAAATGGCATACTTCATGAAGCACCTCGGCTGCCAATATGCGCTGGAACTCGATGAAGGCGGCTCGGCGACCTATATCTCGCGCCGCGAGGGCGAGAGCCGTGTCGTTCAGCGCAATATTTCGGCGGGCGGCGTGGAGCGTGAAATTTCCTCCTCCATTCTGGTCGCTTCCACCGCGAAGCCGAGCGGATATTTCGATCATGCGGTCTTGACGCCCAACGACGAATATTACACTCCGGGAAGCACGATCGAGCTCTCCGCGCTTGCGGTCGATTCCGCAGGGCAGATGGTCGGCGCTATGCCCGCAGACGTGAAATGGCAGGTCGAGCCCGCGGGAGCCGGCACGTTCTCCTCGGAAAAGGTGGAGCTCAACCGGGCAACCGCAGTTTTCACGGCGGCAAAAGATTTTAAGAACAGCGAGATCACGATCAAACTCGTCCGCGACAAGAAAGAGGACGACAAAGAGGACGACGAGAACGAAAAGACGGGAGAAGTCGGCAAGACGCAGCTTGGCATTTTCGAGCCGGACGATTTCAAATTTGATTCGCCCGTGCTAAATCTCGGGTTTGGCGTGACGAGCGATCTGGGGCTCAAGGCCTTTAAGGAGTCGAAAGAGGTCAAAATGCACGACGGCGACGTCGAATGGACGGCGACGCAGGTTTTGGAAGAAAATGAGGAGCCCGACGAAAATTTTGATTATACAAAGTACGGCGAATTCCACGGATTGACGTTCACGGTCACCGACAACTGGAAGATCTCGGGCTCGATCAAAGTCACGGCGAAGTTCAAGCGCGGCGAAGGTGAGAGCGAGGACGGCGGCGACAGCGACGACGGAGAAGGTAGCAAGGAATTTTCCGGAGAGGTGACGATCAACGTCGGCTTGAAGCCGCGGATTATCTTCGACGGCGGCGATACAGATAAAATTGATTATACAACTATTGGACAAAAGACAGGGAATGATTATACGGTTGAGCCGATAGAACATGGCATTATCTCTGTGAATTATGGAAGAGGCGGACACGAGACACTTAAAGTTATAGAGAAAAATGAAGAGGATGAAAAAGGCTCCCTGGTCCGTTTTGGGGATAGTGCACTGGAATTGGATTGGGATTTTAGCAGTTGTAGCTGTTCCGGAGATAGCATAACTGTTACAGAAGGCGCTTGCATTGGACTGAAAGAAGATATAATTATTGAAGATTCACCCTCCGCTTTCGGCGTATGGATCTATGCGCCCGAGGGCACGCCAAACTTCTGGTTTCGCGGTTGTATCAAAGTTTGGGATGGCGAGAATTGGGGCGGAGATACTTGGCTCGATTTCACGCAACAGTACGTCAGCGGTTATCTGGGCGGCATTGAATGGACGGGCTGGAAGTATATCTCCCTCAATATTTCGCAATATTCGGGCAAAAAAATCATGATTCCTGCGGGCATGTGCCTCCGCTTCATGGTTACTCCGAGCGGCTGCGGCAGATATAAGCAGAGCGATCCCGAACATCAAATCCCTATTAACGAGGATTACAAGGGTTGGCTTCTGATCGACAACTACCAGTTTGAGTACGGCAGCAACACGCAGGACGCGGTCAACCCCGTCATCGAGGACCTCAAAGTCGCCGAGCACGCCGATGAAACGAAACGCGTCGATCTGAAAGACGGCGACGTGTTGAAGAGCAATTACCTTTCGTTCTATGCGGAATTTTCCGACACCCAGGATAAGAGCCCTTATAACGTCGGCATTGCCGAAAACGGCGGGCAGTTCTGGCTCGACGGCGTCCGCTATGGCGGCGAAACGCAAAAAACGCTCGATAAAGGCGAAGAAGAGACCGAAGATAGCGACAAAAAGATCACGCATATCTGGCGCGCAAGCCGGAAATTCACGCTCTATCTTTCCAACGGCGAGCACTGCCTCGAGCTCCGGGTCAAGGACGATTTCGGCAACGAGGAGGTCCGGACGATCACCTTTACGGTTGACGCGCCCGATACCAAGCTCGACACTCTCCGGATCGAAGCGGACGAGAAGCCGATCATCGGCAAGGATTACAGCTGGAAACTCTATGCGTCGAACCCTTCGAATTTGGGCACGGCCGACTTGACGCTGACCGTCACGCCCACCTTCATGCAGGGCGACGTGACCTGCACGCCCGCGGACGGCTTCAAGATCGGTCCGATCAAGAGCGAGACCGAAAAACCCGCGGAAGATGAAGAACAGCCCCAGCCCGAGACCGCAACGGCGGAGGAAAAGGGCACCCTCGACAAGCAAAACGGCGTTTACAGCGTGCGGATCATGCAAACGGACGGCGAAAACAAGACCTTGGGCACGACGGAGGGCTTGATTGCGACGATCTCGGTGAATATCCCCGCGGAAGTTTCGTCGAACAGCCGGCTCACCTGGTCGGCGGTTGCGACCCTCTCCGTCAAGACAAACGAGGACTTTAAGGATGCCAACGACAAGGGCATGGAAAAAGACGAAACGGAAGAAAACCAGGAGGACGAGGAGCCCGGCACCGCAAAGAGCGGCGAAGATGTGACCGTACATCAGGTCCTTCGCGGATTCTGCACCAAGCCGGTGAGCAGCGCGGTCTTTGCCGAGCTGGGGATCCGCTCCGAAGATCAGATCGTCGGCTTCGGCGACGGCGCGATCTATGTCACCGATGAGGCGGGCAAACCTGTCCAGGGCGCGAAGATCTACCTGATAAAGACTTCCGAAAATGCGGAAGAGGGCGCCGAGGCGCAGACAGAGAACACCGAACTCGGTACGACCGACGAAAACGGCAAGCTCGTTTATAACGAAGCGAATAAAGATAAGAAGATCTTTACTGAAACGCAGGGCAGACACACGATCTATGCTTCCTTCGAAAAGAAAGAAGGCGATCAAACGAAGGACACCCTTCTTTCCTTCTACACCGAGATCGTGAGCTATGATCCGATCAAGGCGCCTGAGGTCAAAGAGGGAGAAAAGCAGCAATACGTCTATTTTGTCATCTACAATTCCGTGGAGGATATGGCGACGCAGAAGAACATCTCCTGGATGGCGTATCTTGCAAACGATAAGGGCGAAAAGCTCATGGAAAAGACGGCGAAGATCCGTTATTCCGTCCATTCGGATATGAGCGGCGAGGTTGAGGCCGAGGGCGAGAGCGTTGTCATGAATTATAGCCTGACGAACAATGCGACGATCGTCAACAACGTCCTGCTCAAAGATCTGAAGAGCGATACGACCTATTATTATCAGGTCGGCGACGGGAAGAACTGGTCGCCCGTCCAATCGTTCAAGACCAAGCCTGAAAAGCTGAATGAGGCGAATTTCTTCATCCTCGGCGACATGCAGGGCGACATCGGGATCGTCGAAAAGATGAATGAGGCGATGGAAAAGGACGGCGTCGACTATACCTTCGGGATCCAGACGGGCGACATCGTTGACAATCCCAATAACTATACGCTTTGGGAGGAGACATTGAAGCTCATCTCGAAGGGGATCTATGCAGAGAGCGACTTTGTGCACGTCATCGGCAACCACGAGGCGGAGGGCGATCTGACGACCGCGATCTCGCGGAAAACGTTCGGGATCCCCGTGGACAAAGAGGGCGACTTCTACTCCTATGAGTATGGTCCCGTCTATGTGGCGGTCCTCAACTACACCCTCGACGCGCAGCGGCTGCAGGAGTTCGGCCAGTGGCTGGTACAGGATTCCAAGGACACCGAATGCGCCTGGAAGATCGTCGTCGCCCATGTGCCCGCCTATGGAACCAACCCCGCGGGTGGCACGGATAAGATCTATCGCAGCAATCTGGAAAATTATCTGGTCGAGGCGGGCGTCGATTTCTTCTTCACCGGCAACGATCACAGCTATGCGCGCACGGAGCCCGTGGTGGACAACGGCACGATCGACAAGGAAAAGGGAGTCGTGCATTTCATCGTCGGCACGGCAGGCGAGAAAAAATATGCGGTCGACACCCAGGGACTTCCCTTCGTGAGAGCCGACCAAGGCTTCAACGCGATCTATATGTCCGTTCTTGCGACGAATAAGGGTATTACGGTGAACGCCTGGAACGTGCTTTCCGACGGCAGAACGGAGCTCTACGACTCCTATACGAAGGGCGCCGCGGAGTGCGGGACTTCCGATCATCAGCTCGCTTACGATTCGGACACCGGCATGTTCGAATGCACCGTCTGCGGACATGTGTACAGTCTCAAAGACGACAAAGAAGTGATCCCGTACTATACGGGGCTCGTGGACGATCTCAAGACGGGCAGCTCGCGCTATCTTCTCAGCGGCAAGTTCCTGAAAGGCCCTGTTAACGTAGCAAAGGACGGTAAGACGACCGCTTATTATTTCGGCGACGACTTTATCGGATTGCACGGCGTGATCGAGACGGGCGGCGAAAAGCTCGAATTCCAAAAGGGCGCGTTCGTCCCGACCGATCGGATCGCGAATGCGGGCCTTGCGGGCGAGAAGGCGTATTTCATGATCGGGACCGATCATTCCATGCGGATCACGGGCAGCGGCGCCACCTACGATTTCGAAGGTCAGGCGGATCGTCCTTGGGGTTCGATCGTTGACGTCACCTCGCTCGAGATCGGGAAGGACATCACCGCGATCGGAAAGTTTGCCCTGATGAATATCCCGAACGTTGCGTCCTTTACTTTTGAAGAGGGCAGCGTCCTCGAACGGATCGGCTACGACAGCTTGCGCGAGATCGGCAACCATACAAAACTCGAGCGCGTCGTCCTGCCTCAGAGCGTCAAGACGATCGAGGCGTACTCTTTCCGCGGCTGCAAGATCGGCATGCTGGTATTGCCGGACGGACTTGAAAAACTTCATGAAAACACCTTCCATTGGAGTTTCGGGATCCATGTGAACGTCCTGGAAGGAAGCACGGCGGAAACTCTTGTCAAGAAAATCTGTCCTGACTCGTACTCCCTGCGCCATTATATTGCGGCGGAGAAGTTCGAAAGCGTGGACAGCGGGATCTGCGTCGTGGAGGACGTCCAGAAAACGACCCATACCGCTTACTACTTTGCGGACGGAAAACTCATGGAGAGCGAGGCCGATCACTGGACGGTGGCGAAGGCCTGCATTCTCCGCTACAATGCGCTGACGAGCGAGCAAAAGGCGGCACATCCCGCCGATCATGAGATCCTGAAAGAGGCAGTGGACGCCCGCAACGCGCAGATGTCCGGGCTCAACGAATCGCACTTCGGGAACGCGGAGACCGGCGTCGGGATCTCCGGACGCAAAGACGGAGAATGAGGAGGTAGAAGATGAAAAAAGTATTGAGTATCATGATTGCGATCACCGCCCTGTTTGCGCTCGTTTTGGGCGGTTGCAAGGAAAACATTCCCGTAGAGACGATCACGCTGAACAAGACCGAACTTACGATGGGCGTCGGAGACAGGGAGACGCTTACGGCGACCGTGTCTCCCGAGGAGGCGACGGATAAAACGGTGGTCTGGTCGACGGGCGACAGCTCCGTTGTGTCTGTGAAGGACGGCGTCGTCACCGCTTTGAAGCCCGGGCAGACGTCTGTGACGGCGGCTAGTGCGGACGGCAGCGTCTCCGCGGTCTGTAAAGTGACGGTCGTCTCCGTATATGAGCAGTTGAAAGCGCTTTCCGAAAAGGAGCACGACAAGGGTACCCTCACGATCCGGTCGGTTTATCCGGAGGGGACGCTCACCGACAAATATCTTCTCGAAAAGACGAGTTCCGGCTATACCGTCAGCTATACGTTGCAGGAATTCGCCCTGATCGAGGAGCAGGACGGCGGCTTCACGATCCCCGAGAATGAGATCGCGGAAAAGAGCGGCACAGTCAAGTTCGATCAGGATTTCAAACAGATCGAAACGACGGGCGACAAGACCGATCGGCTGCCGCAAAGCCTCGCCTTGAAAGGGGTGAATTTCACGGCGGACGCGTTCTCCGACCCGCAGTTCGGGGATGGAACCTTCTCCGCGACCGTCAAGGACTCCGCTATCTTCCTCGGAAAGGGGATCGAAGGCAACGAGATGAAGGTCTCCGTCGCCTATTCCGCGCAGGCCATCACGAATTTCACGCTGACCTATCAGACGGAAGCATGCTCCGTCGAGATCGTGTATCAGTTCTGAGAACGGATCTTTGAAACAAGAAAACGCCGCAGGCAAACCCTGCGGCGTTCGTTTTTATTTTGAAGTTTTCAATCGGGAGCCGAACCGCCCGCCGGACCGCTTCGGAGAAGTTTTTTCTCTTCCCGCGCATAGGATCGCTTGATGAGGATGGGGGTGAGGATGGAGGAGAGCAGAATGATGAGGATGACGAAGGGATAGACCCCCGGACTTACGAGCCCGCTCGCGACGCCCTTCTCGGTGCAGATGAGAACGACTTCCGCCCGAACCATCATGCCGAGCCCCACGCGAAGCGAATCGGCCGTGGAAAACTTGCACATCTTCGCGCCCAGGCCGCAGCCCAAGAGCTTTCCCAAAAGCCCCGCCGCCACGTACACACACCCGAATGCGAGGAATTGCAGGTCGATCTGGCGGAAATAGTCGATGTTGGCGATGCCGATATTCGCAAAGAACACCGGCGAAAAGAACAGATAGCCCATTTCGTCCACCTTGCGCTCGACGTAGGGAGTCTCGGAGAGGGTCCCGCCCAGCAGAATGCCCGCCAGATAGGCGCCCGTGATGTCCGCGACGCCGAACAGCTTTTCCGCGCAGTAGGCGTAGACGAAGCAGGCGGCAAGCGAAAGGATGGGGATCCGGCGGTCGTGCGGGCGCTTTCGCTCCATGATATCAAAGCCCTTGCGGAGCAGCACGCCGACCGCGATAAAGATGACGAAGAAGAGGACGATCTTGATGACGACAAGGATGGGATTTGGCTCGAACCAGTTCCAGCCCGTCGCTGCACCGCTCTCCGTGCCCAAAGAAAAGCCGGTAAGTACCGAGAGGATGACGATACCGATCACGTCATCGATGACGGCGGCCGCGACGATGGAAGTGCCCATTTTGCTCTCGAGCTTTCCGAGTTCTTTCAGGACCGCGACAGTGACCGAGACGGACGTCGCGGTGAGGATCGCCCCATAAAAGAGGTTTTGCAGCACATTTTCGAAGCCGAAGAAGAGGGACGCCGCCAGAAAGCCGAGCAGCATGGGGAAGATCACGCCGAGCGAGGTGATGACGATCGAGGCGACGCCCGTCGATTTGAGATCTTTGAGATTTGTCCCGAGCCCCGCCGAAAACATGATGAGCACGACGCCGAGCTTGGCGACGACACGCAAAACATAGGCGACTTCGTCCGAAAAAAGAGCGTTTTGAAGGGGCGCCCAAGGGATATATTTCAAGAGCCCGATCAAAATCCCCGCGACAAGCATGCCGATGACGGCGGGCATTCCGAAGCGCTGTGCGCCGATCCCCATGAGCTTGCCGAGGCACAAGATCAGCGCCAGCGGCAATAAGATTTCAAATGCTTCCATGTTCGCCCCCGCTTTGGTAATTGGAAAAACCTAATCCATTATAATCCTTTTTTTGAAAAAAGCAAGTTATTTCACGGAGAAAGCGCGGGAATCGCCGAAATAAAACGAAATGCCTTTCTCCTTGCGGGAATCTTTGCCCCAGAACGCTTGTCAAGTTTTTCGAATCGTGCTATAATGGACATAAAATACAGTTCAAAGATCTGTCCCAGATATCATGGAAACTCCCGCTTTTCCCGTCGAAAAGGAACGGGCAAAACAGATGAATCCCGTCGTGCTCGCCTTTGTGGGCGACGCCGTTTATACCCTTCTCGTCCGGCGCAGGCTCGCCCTTTCGAGCGCCTGCAAGACGGGGGAACTCAACCGGCGCGCCTCCGAAAGAGTTTCCGCGCACGGGCAGAGCGAACGGCTCGAAAAGATCCTTCCGCTTCTCGACGAGGAGGAGGCACAGATCTACCATCGCGGACGGAACGCCAAGAAACCGACCAAGAGCAAGAACGCTTCAAGCGCGGAATATACCCGTTCCACGGGGTTCGAGGCGGTCGTCGGCTATCTTTATCTCATCGGAGAAGAGGCGCGGATCGAGGAGCTGTTTTTCAGAGAGGATTTATGAAAATCGAGGGACGCAACGCAGTGCTCGAACTGCTCAAAACGGAAAAGACCATCGAAAAGATCGCCCTCGAAAAGGGGGCGCAGGGCACGCTCGGCAAGATCTTTGCCCAGGCGCGCCAGAAAAATGTCCGCGTGCAGTTTCTGGACCGCGCCGCGCTCGACCGCGAATCGCCCGACAAACGCCATCAAGGGGTCATCGCCTATACGACCGATTTCGTCTATTCCGAGCTTTCCGACCTTCTGCCGCCCATGGACGGGGAAGCGGGGAAGAACTCTCTCATCGTCCTTTGCGACGGGATCGAGGACGTCCATAATCTCGGCAGTATTCTACGGGTTTCGGAATGCGCGGGCGCGGACGGGGTCGTCATTCCCGCAGCAAAGGGAGCGGGCGTTACCGAGGCGGTCGTGCGGATCTCCGCGGGCGCCGCGGAGCATATCAAAGTCGCCAAAGTGCCGTCTGTCAATTCGGCGATCGACGCGCTCAAAAAAGAGGGCTATTGGGTCTACGGCTTGGAGGCGGGCGGCGAAAGTATCTATGAAAACAAACTCACGGGCAGAGTTGCGCTCGTCGTGGGCGGCGAGGACAGCGGCGTGAGGCGGCTCACGCGGGAAAAGTGCGATAAGATCCTCTCTCTCCCGTTGATGGGAAAAGTCAATTCCCTGAACGCGTCCGTCGCGCTCGGGATCGCGGTATATGAGGTCGTGCGTGCAAGACTTGGAAAATGAACGGGACGAAAGCCTCGTAAAAAAGGCGCAGGAGGGGGACAGCCGTGCGACGGAGGCCCTGCTCCGCCGCTATATGAACGCGGTTCGCGCCCGCGCCAGAAGATTTTTCCTCGTCGGCGGCGAGACGGACGATCTCGTGCAGGAGGGGATGATCGGGCTGTACTCGGCGATCGGGGACTTTGATCCGTCGGCGGGCAAGAGTTTCAAGAATTTTGCCTATCTCTGCGTGACGCGGCACATTCTCGACGCGGTGAAGGGCATGTCCCGCCGCAAGAACGGGCCGCTCAACAACTCCGTCTCGCTCTTCGATCCCGATCTTTCGGATTTTTCGGAGGGGGAGACGCCGGAGGACTTTCTGCTGCTCGGGGAATCGCGCGCGGAACTGCGCATGAAGCTCATGAAGGAGCTTTCGGACTTCGAGTTCCGCGTCGTGACCATGTATCTCGAAGGGATGAGCTACGCCCGTATCTGCGAGGCGACGGGAAAGGACGGGAAGAGCGTGGACAACGCCCTTTCGCGCTCCAAACGAAAACTGCAAAAGGCTTTTTCAAGGTGATAAACCATGCATCTTTCTCTCTACCGGAAATTCAGACCGGACAGCTTCGAAAAGATCGTGCGGCAGGAGCACATCGTGCGCGTCCTCAAAAACCAGATCGAGGGCGGCTCGGTAGGGCATGCCTATCTCTTCTGCGGACCGCGCGGGACGGGGAAGACCAGCGTCGCGCGCATTTTTGCCCGCGCGATCAACTGCGAAAGCCCGAAGGACGGCTCGCCCTGCGGGAAGTGTCCGACCTGTCTCGCCCTTCAAAAGGGAAATCTCGACATTTCGGAGATCGACGCCGCCTCCAATAACGGCGTGAACGAAATGCGCGATCTGCGCGAAAAGGTGCAATATCCCCCCGTGACGGGGAAATATAAAGTATATATCGTGGACGAGGTGCATATGCTCACGGACAGCGCCTTTAACGCGCTTCTGAAAACGCTCGAGGAGCCGCCCGCCCACGCCGTCTTTATTTTGGCGACGACTGAGCCGCACAAGATCCCCGCGACCATTCTCTCCCGCTGCATGCGGCTGGATTTCAAGCTCATTCCCGAGGAGGACCTCGAAAGACATCTTGAAACCGTCCTTCAAGAGATCGGGAAGCCCTATGAAAAAGAAGCAGTTTCCGCGATCGCCCGCGCCGGGGCGGGGAGCGACCGGGATATGCTCTCCATCGCCGAAATGTGTATCGCCTACGGCGACAAACTCACCTATGAAAACGTGAACGCCGTTTTGGGTGCCGCCGATTTTTCGGAGACCTGCGACCTTTGCGAAGCCCTTCTTGGCGCGGATATGCCGTCCATGCTCGAACGGGCGGAAACAATCCTTGCCGAGGGAAAGGCGGTCGCGGTGCTGCTGCGCGATCTTCTCGAAATGCTCAACCGCATTGCGATCGCAAAGACTTGCCGAAATGCGGAAAAGCTGCTCTCTCTTCCCCAGCACGCCTTTTTGCGGGTGAAGCAAGCCGCGGAAGCGGCGGACGGAAGGGCGATTTTGCGCGCAACGGAGATCCTCTCCGTCGCGGAGACCGACCTTCGGCTCGTCTCTTCGCCGCGCATTCGTCTCGAAACGGCGCTCATGCGCATTGCCATGCCCGCCGCCGACGGAAGCCCGGACGCGCTGCGCGTGCGGCTCGATCTGCTCGAAAAAAAGCTCAAAGAAGGGAGCATTTCCGCCGGGGAAACGCCTGAAAAGCGGGAAAAAGCCCCGATCGAACAAAGGAGCGCAGGAAGCGAGAAGGCCGAACCGTCCGCCCCCCAAGAGGACGCGCCGCCCATTCCGGAAGAGCCGCCCGAGGAGTTCTTTTCTCCCTTCGAAAGCGCCGAAAAGAAAGAGATAAGCGCACCCGAAGTAAAAAAGAACGATCCGTCTCCAAGCGCCTCGCCTCGCGGACAGATGACGGCGGAATACGCCTATGGCATGTTTATTAAACTCTTGCGTAAATCCGCGCAAAACATCGTGCTGCGCGTGCTCTGTTCGGAACTTTCCGCGGCATTCGAGGGGGACACTTTCGTGTTGACGACGGAGAGTCCCACGGTGTTCCATTCGTTGGAGCGTGCGGAACACCGCGAGACGATGGGGAGTTTTTTGGCGCAGATCGGCATTGAAAAGTTCGAAGTGCGGCTGAACGCGCCCAAACCGCCCGACGGCGGCAGCCCGGTCGATGAGCTCAGGCGCGACTTCCCTGACTATCCCATAGAAATCAAATAAAGGAGAACAATATGGCAAATTTCAACCGCGGAGGCGGCATGGGGGGCGCGGGCATGCAGAACCTCATGAAGCAGGCGCAGAAAATGCAGGAGGAAATGGCGGAGACCGAAAAACTGCTCGACGAATGGGAGATCGTGGGAACGGCGGGCGGCGAGGCGGTCGTCGTCTATATGAACGCGAAGAAGATCATCGACGGGATCGAGATCGACAAATCCGTCATCGACCCCGAGGACGGGGAAATGCTCGAAGATCTCGTCCTTGCGGCGATCCTGGACGGCTATAAGAAGGCGGACGAGGTCTATCGGGAGAAGATGGGCAAGTTCAACATGGGCGGTCTCGGAGGACTTTTATAAGTGGAAGTGTTCATCGAGCCGATCGCAAGGCTCATCAACGAATTTTCTTATTTGCCCGGCGTCGGCAAAAAGACGGCACAGCGCTATGCCTATAAGGTCATCAATATGACGGACCGGGAGGCAAGGGAATTTGCGGACGCGATCCTCGCGGTCAAGCAAAAGGTGCGCTTTTGCAAGGTCTGCGGCAATTTCACGGAGGACGAGGTCTGCGACATCTGCAAGGTGCGGGACGGCTCGACGATCTGCGTCGTCAAGGAGCCCAAGGACGTGATCGCCCTCGAAAAACTGCACGAATTTAAGGGCGTCTACCATGTGCTGCACGGAGTGATCGACCCCATGAACAACGTCTCGCCCAACGATATCCGGATCCGGGAACTCTTGCAGCGGGTCGGCGAGGGAGAGGTGAAGGAAGTCATCATGGCGACCAATCCCGACGTCGAGGGCGAGGCCACGGCAATGTATATCGCAAAGTGCTTAAAGCCGCTCGGCGTGAAGGTGACGCGGCTCTCGCGCGGGATCCCAATCGGATCCGAGCTCGAATACACCGATGAAGTGACCCTGTCAAGAGCGCTCATCGAAAGAAAAGAAATTTGAAGGAAGGTGGAACATCATGAAAATTTCCGTACTCGGCTGCGGCCGATGGGGGTCGTTCATCGCGTGGTATCTCTCCCGCCGCGGGAACGAGGTCTACAGCTGGGGCCCCGAAGGCAGCCCTTCCTACACCGTTCTCAAAGAGACGGGCAGGAACGAATACGTCGAACTTGACAAGCGGATCACGCTGACCTGCGATCTTGAGGAGGCGGTCAACCGCGCGGAGATCATCGTCATCTCCATTTCGGCGCAGGGCGTCCGCGGCTTCATGCAGCAGGTGATCAAATATCCCGTGCAGGATAAGATCTTCGTCCTCTGCATGAAGGGGATCGAGGTGGACACCGGCAAGCGGCTGTCCGAAGTCCTGGTGGAGAGCGGCATTTCTCCCCAAAAGATCGCCGTCTGGGTGGGCCCCGGGCACATCCAGAGCTTTGTGCAGGGAGTTCCGAACTGCATGGTGATCGACTCCCAGAACGACAAGCTGAAGCGCGATCTTGCGGACGCCTTCCGGAGCGATCTCATCCGCTTCTATTACGGAGAGGACCTCATCGGCACCGAGATCGGCGCGGCGGCGAAGAACGTCATGGGGATTGCGGCGGGCGCGCTCGACGTGATCTGCACCCCGTTGAAGGGGCCGCTCATGTCGCGCGGGGCGCGGGAAGTGGCGCGGCTCATCAAGGCGATGGGGGGGAACGAACTCTCCGCCTACGGGCTCGCCCATCTCGGGGACTATGAGACGACGCTGTTTTCGCCCTTTTCGCACAACCGCATGTACGGCGAAATGCTGGCGAAGGGGCAGCGGTTCGAGAAACTCGCGGAGGGCGTCGCAACTTCCAAGGCGATGATGTACCTCGGCAGGAAATATCATGTCGATCTTCCGATCACGGAGGTCGTCTATAACGTCTGTTACGGAGACGCCGGGGGGGACGAGGCACGCTGCCGCGAAGCGATCAGTTCGCTGTTCTCCCGTTCCCCGAAAACCGAAATGTACGAATAACCCGAAAGCGGGGAAAACGATGTCCGAACTTAAAACTGTCACCTTATATACGGACGGCGCATGCTCCGGCAATCCCGGCGCGGGCGGCTGGGGGGCGATCCTCCTCTACGGGCAGCACACCCGCGAGATCTCCGGCGGCGAGGCGGAGACGACCAACAACCGCATGGAACTTACGGCGGTGATCCGCGGGCTGGAACTTCTGAAATATCCCTGCCGCGTGGACGTTTACAGCGATTCTTCCTACACCGTCAACGGGTTTGCAAACGGCTGGGTCTACAGCTGGGAGAGCGCCGGCTGGCGCAAGGCGGACAAAAAACCCGTTCTGAACTGCGATCTTTGGAAAAAGCTCCTTTCGCTGACGCGCGTCCATGAGGTCGTGTTCCATAAAGTAAAGGGACACGCCGAAAACGAGCTCAACAACCGCTGCGACGCCCTCGCACGCGGCGCGATCGAAAAAAATGACAAAAGCGTAAAGAGCGAAGAGGGCGTCTCCCCGCCCGTCGCCGAGGAATGATCGGAAAGACTTATAAAATCTTCTTCGGCTGTGTATAATATAATAGAGGGAGAAGGGGCTCATGAAAGGCGCGGAAAAGATCATCCATATTTTGCTCATTTCCTTTGCGGCGGTCGCGGCGCAGGTTTTTTTTGTGCTTTGTCTCACTTTTTTCCATGCGCAATGGCCGCGCTGGGTCCTGATCTTGTCGCTCTGCGGGGCGACGCTTTTCAATCTGGGGCTGCTTTCGACGGATATTATCTTCTTCCTCCGAAAAAAGGAGCTCGTCTATAAGAGCTGTATCATCGCCTATGTCCTGCTCGTCTTTACAGCGATCATTTTTTACGTTCTCCTTAAGACGGGCTTTCTCGAGATCTTTCAGAGCGAGGAGAGTTTAGAGAGCTATCTCGAGCGCACGGGCACGTTTATGAGCGTGCTGTTCGTCATTTTGCAATTTTTGCAGGTCGTCATCCTGCCCATCCCGAGCACCGTCACGGTCGTTGCGGGAAGCGCGCTGTTCGGTCCCCTCCGGGGGAGCCTTTTGAGCCTTCTCGGGATCGTCCTCGGCTCTCTATGCGCCTTCTTCGTCGGAAGATATGCGGGCTATCGGGTCGTTGCGTGGATCGTCGGGAAGGATACGCTCGACAAATGGCTCAAAAAAGTAAAGGGAAAAGACAAGCTGCTCCTTTCGGCGATGTTCCTCTTGCCCGTCTTTCCGGACGACATTCTCTGCTTCGTCGCGGGGCTTTCGAGCATGTCGGTCTGGCTCTTTCTGGGGGTGATTATCATCTCGCGGGTGCTTGCGATCTTCACGACGAGTTATTCGATTACCCTCATTCCGTTCAACACCTGGTGGGGGATCCTCACCTGGGCGGCGATCTTCGTTCTCATCGCCTTTCTCTTCGTGCTCCTCTACAAAAAGACGGACGTCATCCTTGCCTGGTTCGAGAAAAAGTTCCATCGGGAAACGCGGATCGAAGATCGGCAAACAAAGGGAGAATTTACCCTCGAAGTGGTCGGACCCGACGGGGCGATCGTCAAAAAAGGGGTGGAGAAAGCCGCTTCCGACGCCGAAAAAACGCAGCCGAAAAGCAACGGGAAAATTTAACGCCCTCGGCTGTTGGAAAACTTTTGAGGAAGCATTTTTCATCCGGCGTGGAGCCGGAAATTTTTTTATTTTTTTGCCCCGATTTGCTTGCCCCGCGGGACTTTTTGTGATATATTGTATAGTGGATATATTTGGAGCTGTTTCATGACAAAAGGGGAAATTTTTCGGGAAATCAGAGAGATTGTCCGCTGCGACGCCGCTTTCTGTCGGGAAAAATTTCCGTTTGATGAAGGGATGGAGTCCCCGATCCGCGAGGACATGACGGACGAGGAATTCGTCTTTTCGGTAAATTCCTATCTTTGCCGGTTCAGGGTGCCCGGACATCTCCGATTTTTCGAGCCGGGCCGGCAGGGCGGCGCGGGGATTCGGACGGAACGCTTCGAAAACTTTCTCCTTGTGACCGCGGCGGCGCGGGACAGCGGATTTTCGGAGGGAGACAGGATCGTTTCTCTCGACGGGCTGTCCGTCGGCGCGGCGGAGGAGCGGTACGGCGAATTTTTCTTTCATCAGCCTCCGGAGCGGCAGGGAATATTCTGGGAATGGCTATTGCCGCACTTCGGCACGGCGGAAGTGCTCCGCAAAAGCGGCGGCCGAGAGCAAACGCGGAAGATCCCGATCCGAAAGGATCTGCAAGGACCGAAGCGGGAGCCCTACCGGTTGGAAATTCTCCCCAAAGCCGTTTTTCTGCGTTTTGACGATTTCGAAAACGAAAACGCGGTGAAGGAACTGCTCGCCGGGGCGGAAGCTGCGATCAAATCGCATGAATTTCTCATAATAGATATACGCGAGAACGGCGGAGGGAGCGACACGGCGTTTTTGCCGCTCTTGCCGCTCTGCATTGCCGAGGGCGAGGAGCCCGATTTCACGCCCGATCCCATGGAGATCAATGATTCCGCGCGCAACGTCGATCTGCGGCTCGAAACTCTCCGCGCCTATCTGGCGACGGCAAGCGAAGAGACAAAGCCGCTCTTAAAACGGGCGATGGAGGAGCTGAAAGACAAGCGCGGCAGAGGATTTCTGCCCGTGGAAAGCGGTCCGGCGCCCCGGATCGACGGCACGGCGTACCCCAAAAAAGTGTTCGTGCTCATCGGACCGCGCTGCGCCTCCTCGGGCGAAGCGTTCGCGCTCGCCGTCAAGGGGCTTCGGAAGGTGACGCTTCTCGGAAGGCCCACGATGGGGATCCTGCGCTATTCCAACTGCGCGGAGGCAAAACTCGGGAAGTTCGTCCTCGTCTATCCGACGTCCGTCTTGCAGGGGGCGTGCGGGGCAGAGCCCGACGTTTTCATCGGACGGACCTGCGATCTTTCCCGAGATCCGGAGCTTGAATGGGCGTTGCAAGAGATCGGGGAAAACAAAACAAGCAAATAAAAACCGAAGAGGTATTTATGGATAGGATCAATTTGTTGAGAGAGCGCAAAGAGGCGCTCGCACAAGCCGGGAAAGCGGTGCGGGGAGCGATCGCGGAACTGTTCGACGAGAGCAGTTTCGTCGAGCTTTCGTCGTTCAGCTTTTCCGACAGGCTCCACTACGGCGATACGCCGCAGGGAGAAGGGGTCGTTTCGGGATTTGCGACGATCGGCGGCTATCCGTTCTATGTGATCGGGCAGAACTTCGAAAACGGCTTCGGGGGACTCACCAAGGCGCATTGCGACAAGGTCGTCAAGACCCTCCGCGCCGCGGAGAAAAACGCAACGCCCGTCGTCTGGCTGCTCCATTCGCAGGGCGTGAAGCTGGGCGAAGGGGTCGAGGCGCTCGAAGGGATCGCGGAAGTTCTGACGGCGGCTGCGCAGCTGAAGGGCAGCGTGCCGCAGTATGCGATCGTCATGGGCGAGGTGTTCGGTGCGGCTGCGGCGATCGCGGCGGAAGCGGACGCGGTGTTCTTTTTGAAGGAAAGCGCGCTTGCGGTGTCCAGCCCGCTCGTTCTGGCGGCAAAGAGCGGCAAAAATCTCAAAAAAGAGGAAGTCGGCGGCTATTCGGCGCTGCGGCATACCTTGCTCCCCGCGATCGAGGCGAAGGATCTCGAAGAGGTCTCCGCTCGGATCCGGGAGATCCACGAACTTCTCACCTTGCCCGTGCTCGACGCGGAGCTCAACGAGACCCTTCCCGCGCTCAACGAGGGGGCGGACGCCAAGGCGGTCCTCTCTGCGCTTGAAGGAGCGGTGGAACTCGGCGCGAACTGCGCGCCCGAAGTCAAAACGGTCCTTGCAAGGGTCGGCGGGATCGCAATCGCGGCGGTCGTGTTCGACAAAGCCGTCTTGAATGCCGAAAACGTGCGCAAGGCACGCGACTTTGCGGAACTTGCCAGCTGCTACGACCTGCCGTTCGTCACCTTTGTGGACTGCGGCGGCGCGGAGCCGACGCTTTCGGTCAACGACAGCGCCTTTTTGAAGGAAGTCGGCGAATATCTGAACATGCTCGATAACATCGACGCCGCGAAGGTCTCCGTCGTCACGGGGCGCGCGGTGGGGCTCGGCTATTCGCTGTTCGCGGCGAAATCCGCCGGCTTCGACTATACCTATGCGCTGGCGAACGCGGAGATCTCGCTCTTTGAAAGCGAGCAGGGCGCCGAGATCGTCTACCGGGAGGAGAGCGGCAAGGACAAGGAGGAGCTTCTGGCGCGGTATGCCGAGGAGTATTCCGATCCCGTCCATGCGGCGAAGGGCGGATATCTCGACAACGTGATCGAGCCGCAGTTCCTGAAACAGTATCTGATCGCGTCCCTGCAGATGCTCATGAGGTGAAACGATGTGGACGGCATTGCTTGACGGCTTTTTCAAGATGGATATCGGCGAAGGGGCGTTCTATGCGATCTTCGGATTTTTGTTCGTCTTTTGCGGCATTGCGGTTCTGATCTTCATCTTCTCCGTTTTGGGGCTTGTGATGAAGAAGGTCGACAAGCGCAGGCAGGCGAAAGCTGAAGCGGAAAAGAAGAAGGCGCAGACGCAGGAGCTCGCTCCCGCGCCGCAAACGACGGAGGAGATCGGGATCGAAGAGGGGATCTCTCCCCAAGTGGTTGCCGCAATCACGGCGGCGATCGCCTGCACCCTGTCGGGGGAAGCGCAGAAATGCGATTTTATCGTAAAAAGAATCAAAAGATTATAATCAAAAGGAGTTAATATGCGGAATTTTATCATTACGGTAGACGGAAAGAGCTATGAAGTCGGCGTGGAGGAAGTCGGCGCGTCGGGTGCGGAAAAGCGGGCGGTGCCCGTTCCGGCACAGACGGCTGCGGCGGCGCCCAAGAAGGAAGCCCCCAAGGCTGCGGCGAAAAACGGAACGAAGGTTGTTTCGCCCTTCCCCGGGCTCATCAAAAATCTTCTCTGCGCGGAGGGGACGCCCGTCAAGAAGGATCAGCCCATTCTGGTCCTCGAGGCGATGAAGATGGACAACGACATCACCGCGCCCTGCGACGGGGTGGTCTCGTACTGCGTTCAGAAGGGCGCAAACGTCGAGACGGACGCCGTACTTGCCGTGATCGGTTGATCGGAGTGTGATATGCAGACGAATATCCTTGCTCTCGACCTCGGAAAGGTATTTACCGATCTGTGGGAGTCGATGGGGCTATCGCAGGGGACCTGGCAGAACTATGTCATGCTTGCGATCTCCTTTGTCCTGATGTTTCTTGCGATCGTCAAGAAGTTTGAGCCCATGCTCCTGCTTCCCATCGCATTCGGAATGTTTCTCATCAACATTCCGGGCGCGGAGAGGGTGCTTTGGGGAACTTACACCGACGAAGCGCATACCTATGACCTCGTTGAAAACCGCGGGCTCCTATGGTATCTGTATTACGGCGTCGATAAGGTCATCTATCCGCCGCTCATCTTCCTCGGGATCGGCGCGATGACCGACTTCGGACCGCTCATCGCGAACCCGAAGAGCATGATCATCGGCGCGGGCGCCCAGCTGGGCATTTTCATCGCTCTCTTCGGAGCGATCCTGCTCGGATTTTCGGGCGCGGAAGCCGCGGCGATCGCCATCATCGGCGGCGCGGACGGCCCCACGGCGATCTATGTCGCCAAGAAACTCGCCGAGCACCTTCTTCCCATGATCGCGATCGCGGCATACTCCTATATGGCGCTCATCCCCGTCATCCAGAAGCCGATCATGCGGCTGCTCACGACGAAGAAGGAGCGCGCGATCCGCATGAAGCCCCTGCGCCAGGTCTCGAAGATCGAGAAGATCATCTTCCCCGTGGCGATCACGCTGGTCGTCGGCATTTTTCTGCCCGACGCGATCCCGCTCGTCGGCATGCTCATGCTCGGGAACCTGTTCCGGGAATCGGGCGTCGTGGAGCGGCTCTCCTCGCAGGCGCAGAACGGGCTCATCAACACGGTCACCATCTTTTTGGGGATCGCGGTCGGCTGCAAGGCGCGGGGCGACGTGTTCCTCACGACGGATACGCTCAGTATCATCGTCATCGGCGTCATCGCATTCTACTGCGGCACGATCGGCGGACTTCTCACTGCAAAGATCATGTGCAAGCTCACGAAGGGGAAGATCAACCCGCTCATCGGCTCCGCGGGCGTCTCCGCCGTGCCCATGGCGGCACGGATCTCGGAGGACGTCGGCCGGGAGACCGATCCTCAGAACCATTTGCTCATGCACGCAATGGGACCGAACGTTGCGGGCGTCATCGGCTCCGCTCTCGCCGCGGGAATTTTGCTGGCGATCTTCGGCTGACGGACGGACCGGGAGATAATTCAAGGAGAAAAATGACATGAAAAAGGTTTTGATTACAGATACGATTTTGCGCGACGCGCACCAATCGCACGCCGCGACGCGTATGCGCACCGAACAGATGATCCCCGTGCTTTCCCAGCTCGATGAAGTGGGCTATTATTCCCTCGAGGGCTGGGGCGGGGCGACCTTCGATTCCTGTATGCGCTTTTTGAACGAGGATCCTTGGGAACGGCTCCGGACCCTCAAAAAATATCTGAAAAAGACGCCCATCCAAATGCTTCTCCGCGGGCAGAACCTTCTGGGCTATCGCAACTATGCGGACGACCTCGTCGAGAAAGTCGTCGAGAAGTCGTTTGAAAACGGTGTCGGCGTGGTCCGGGTGTTCGACGCACTCAACGATCCCAGAAACATCGAATCCTCGATGAAGGCAATCAAAAAATACGGCGCGGCATGCGGAGGCGTCTGCGAGGCGGCGATCTCCTATACGACGAGCCCCGTTCATACCCTCGAATATTTCGTCAAACTTGCCAAGACCTACGAGGACATGGGGGCGGACAACATCTGTATCAAGGACATGGCGAACCTGCTCTTGCCCTTCGACGCGTTCGAGCTCGTTTCGGCGCTCAGAAAGGCGCTCCGTCCCGAGACCAAGATCCATATGCACACACACAACACGACGGGCACGGGCGATATGGTCAATCTCATGGCGATCAAGGCGGGGGTGGACATTGTGGACACCGCGCTTTCGCCGCTTGCAAACGGCACTTCTCAGCCTGCGACTGAGCCGCTCGTTGCGACGCTGAAGGGCACCGAATACGACACGGGGATCGAGCTTGAAAAGCTCATCCCGATCGCCGAACACTTCAAAAAAGTGGCGGCCGAGCTTGAAAAAGAGGGCTTTCTCAACCCGAAAGTTCGCCAGGTGGATGTCAAGACGCTTATCTATCAAGTCCCGGGCGGCATGCTCTCCAACCTCATGAACCAGCTCAAAAAGGCGGGCAAAGAGGAGAAACTCAACGAAGTTTTGGCGGAAGTTCCGAATGTGAGAAAGGACTGCGGCTATCCGCCCCTCGTCACTCCTTCTTCGCAGATCGTCGGCACGCAGGCAGTCATGAACGTCATCGGCGGCGAGCGGTACAAGATGGTCACGAAGGAGACGAAAGATCTTCTGGCGGGCAAATACGGGCAGCTCCCGATGCCGATCAACGAAGAGGTCGCGGCAAAGGTTCTGAAAGGGGAAAAGCGAATTACCTACCGTCCCGCGGACGATCTTGCGCCCGAATACGAAAAGCTCAAGGCGGAGGTTGTTCAGAAGGGCTATTACACGCAGGAGGAGGACGTGCTCTCCTATGCTTCCTTCCCCGAAGTGGCCGAGAACTTCTTCAAATGGCGCAAGGCGGCGCGCGAGGGCGTCGACAGCGATCTTGCCAAGACGGGCGTCTATCCCGTCTGAGATCAAATCGGGTACCTTCCTATGAAAATTTTACTGACAAACGACGATGGAATCGGAGGCGAGGGCATACAGGTCCTCGTCTCTGTATTAGAAAAGCGGGGCGACGAAGTTTTGGTCGTCGCGCCCAAGGAGAACAACTCCGCCGTTTCGCACAAGATCAACATGCATACGCCCGTCAGGATTGAGAAGATCGCGGCGGGGCGCTATGCGGTGTCCGGCACGCCCACGGACTGCGTGATCCTGGGGCTTTGCCACTTACATTTTCGGCCCGATCTCGTCCTTTCGGGGATCAATACGGGCGTAAACGTCGGCAGCGACGTGCTCTATTCGGGAACGGTCGCCGCCGCGCTCGAAGGCGCGCAGAACAAGATCCCGTCCATCGCGCTCTCGCAATATTTGCACGGGCTCGACACGCCCGAAAAATTGACGAGGGCGCTTCAAAACACCGCAAACCTTGCGGCGGATCGGCTCGACGAATGGTACGAACTTGCCAAGGAGACGGGCGCGGTGAATATCAATTTCCCGCCGCAGAAGCCGCTCGGCGTCCGTTTTTGCAAGCAGGCACATACCGTCTATAACACGAGCTACCGCGAAACGGACGAGGGGCTCAGAATGGAATTTCATCCGCCCGAACCCGCGGGTGAAGGCGACATTCCGCTCATCAAAGCGGGATATCTGACGATCACGCCGCTCAAAATCGACCTGACCGACTACGAAACGCTCGAAAGGTGGCTAAAACGGGCATGAAAGTCGCGGTGATCGGAGGCGGCGCGAGCGGGCTTGTGGCGGCATATTTTGCGGCGAAAAACGGACATCGCGTCACCCTTTTCGAAAAGAACGAAAAACTCGGGAAAAAACTCTATCTCACGGGAAAGGGGAGGTGCAACCTCACGAACGATTGCCCGCCCGACGAATTTCTGCAAAACGTCGTCCGCGGCGAGAAATTTTTGCGCGGCGCGATCTACCGTTTCCCGCCGCAGGCGATGATGGAACTTCTGGAAGAACACGGTCTGCCGCTCAAAACCGAACGGGGGAAAAGGGTATTTCCCGCCAGCGATCACGCGAGCGACGTCACCAAAACGCTTGAAAAAATGTGCAAAAGCGTCGGCGTGACCGTAAAATTGAACACCGAAGTGTTGAAAATCGGCGTTTTGCATAGTACTATGTCTGACATAGTATTGAAAAATGAGACGATTTCTTTCGATGCGGCGGTCGTTGCAACGGGAGGACTTTCCTATCCGTCCACGGGCTCGACGGGCGACGGAATGAAGTTTGCGGCGGAGCTCGGGCATACCCTGACGCCGTGCGTTCCGTCGCTTGTGGGGCTCGAACTTCAAGGCGATTTTTCCGCGGTGCAGGGGGTGACGGTCAAAAATGCCGTGCTGCGCGCAAAGCGGAGCAAGAAGGAGATCTTTTCCCGACTCGGCGAGGTGCTCTTCACTCATTACGGGCTGAGCGGGCCGCTCGTCTTGTCGCTTTCCGCGCTCATCAACCGGCTGCCGCTTGACGAGATCGAGCTTTTTCTCGATTTCAAGCCCGCGTTGAGCGAAGGGCAGCTGAGTGAAAGGCTTGTCCGGGAATTTTCGTCGCGCAGCCGCGAACAGGGAAAAAGCGTCATGCGTTCGCTGCTTCCCGCCTCGCTTGCGCAAATGGTCTTGCGCGAGGCCGGGATCCTGCCCGAAAAACAGGCTGCCGCAGTGACGAAAGAAGAGCGTTTGCGCCTCGTTTCCGCCCTGAAGGCGTTCCCGCTCCGTCCCGTTTCCCTTCGCGGATTCGACGAGGCGGTTGTAACGTCCGGCGGCGTTTCCCTTTCCGAAATTGATCCCCGGACCATGGAGAGCAAGCTCGTGAAGGGGCTGTATTTTTGCGGCGAGACTCTCGATCTCGACGCGTTCACGGGCGGATTTAACCTGCAGATCGCCTTTGCGACGGGATTTGCGGCGGGCAGCGGGATTCCCGCAAACGAATGCGGGCAAAACCGTTGACGATTGGGCAAAAATGGGTTATAATGACAGACAAACAGGGAAAATACAACCAATGAGGGAAAAAATATGACGATTATTCGCGGTGCGACAACGATCCCCGAGGACAGCGCGGAGGAGATCAAAAAAGCGGTGAAGGAAATGCTCGAACAGATCGAGAGCCGGAACGATCTGAAGCGCGACGAGATGATGAGCCTCGTCTTTACGAGCACGAGCGACATCCATTCCTACTATCCCGCCAAGGCGGCGCGCGAGGCGGGCTTTGCGGCGAGCGGTTCGCTCTTTTCGGCACAGGAGCCCGACATCGACGGGGGCCTCAAACTCTGTATCCGCGTGATGATCTTCGTCGAGAAAAACTTCGAGCCCCAGCACGTCTATCTGCGCGGGGCAAGACATTTGCGGAAAGATCTGAAACCCAAGATCAAGATCGCGATTGACGGACCGTCGGGGAGCGGGAAATCCACGCTCTCGAAGGCGCTTGCCCGGCGGCTGGGGATCGCCCATCTCGACACGGGCGCCATGTACCGCGCCTGCGGGCTGAAAGTGCTCGATTCGGGGGTGGATATAAGGAACGAGACGGCCGTTTATGATCTGCTCCTCGGCGTGAAGATCGACATCTCCTATGAAAACGACGAGCAGCATACCCTGCTCGACGGCGTGGACGTTTCCGAAGCGATCCGAAAACCGCAAGTGGCGATGGCGGCGTCCACCGTCTCGACCTATCGGAGCGTGCGCTATCATCTGACCGAGAAACAGCGCGAGATCGCAGGCAGGATGTCTTGCGTTCTGGACGGCAGGGACATCGGCACCTTCGTTCTGCCCGAGGCGGACGTCAAGATCTTTCTCACCGCTCGTCCCGAAGTGCGCGCAAAACGCAGATTCGACGAACTCACCGCCAAGGGATACGCCGTCGATTTCAATGAACTTCTCAAAGAGATCATGCGGCGGGACGAGCAGGATTCGACGCGCGCCACCGCCCCTTTGAAAAAGGCCGACGACGCCGTTGAGATCGACTCCTCTTCGATGACGGCGGACGAAGTTTTGGAGGCGATCATGAAGATCGTCAAGGAGAAAATTTCATGACGGAGCCATCCGACCGGGAAAAGATCGTCCCGAAAAACGACAAAAAAGCCGAAAAAGAGCGGCAGAAAGCCGAAAAGAAGGCGCTGAAAGAGAAAAAGAAGCAGGCAAAGCGCGAAAAGCAGCGCAAACTCCTGTTCCCCGCGAACCGGAAGGGGAAGCATGTCATGCATCTCATGAACTTTCTGCGCTTTTTGTTCTATCCCGTGCATTTTCTCGTCTATCCCTATAAGCTCTACGGCAACAAAAAGATCGGTCTCGGCGCATATATCTACTTCGGCAATCATTATTGTATCTGGGACATTTTTTATCCCGCGCGGACGACGGGAGAGGGGATTCATTATCTCATGAAGGAGTCCCTTCTGCGCGTTCCTGTCGTGGGATTTTTGGCAAGACGGGTCGGGGCGATCCCCGCCATGCGCGACGGCACGGACGTGCGCACTCTCATGGACGCCATGAAGGTCCTCAAAAACGGGGAAAAGCTCTCGATGTTCCCCGAAGGGACGCGCAACAAGGTCTCGGACGAGGAATTTCTGCCCTTCCACGGCGGCGCGGCGCTGCTCGCCATCAAGACCAAGACGCCCGTCATCCCGTTCGTCCTCTGCAACCGCCCGAAACTTTTCCATGTCACGCATGTCGTATTCGGCGAACCCATGGAACTTTCCGAATATTATGACAGAAAACTCACCCAAGCGGACTATGACGAGGCGGACGAGAAGCTGAAAAACCGGCTCTATGAGCTTCGCGCCGAGCACCGCAAAATGCTCGCGAACAAAAAGCGCAAGAAGAAGGAAAAGACGGCAAAATGAAAGTGCTCCTCGCCAAAAACTGCGGCTTTTGCAGCGGCGTGCGCAAGGCGGTGGACACCGCGCTGGCGGTTCCGCCCGAAAATACTTATGTGCTGGGAGAACTGATCCACAACGCCGATGTCACGGAGAGGATCGCCGCAAGGGGGATCCGCACGGTCGAAAGCCCGCTGGAAGTTCCGCCGGGGGCGACCCTTCTCATCCGCTCCCACGGGGCGGGGCGGTCGGTCTTTGAACAGTGCGCCGGGCGGGGGATCCGGGTCGTGGACTGCACCTGCCCCTTCGTCGCAAGGACGCAGCGCATCGTCGAGCAGAAGAGCGCCGAGGGAAAGACCGTCGTCATCGCGGGGCAGAAAGACCATCCCGAGGTCATCGGACTTCTCGGCTGGTGCGGAGGAGAAGCGTACGTCGTCTCCTCCGAAGAGAGCGACTTCTCACTTTTTTATGATAAAAATGTCGTTTTCGTGTCGCAAACGACCTTTTCCGAGCAAAGATTTTTGAAAATTGCGAAAATTCTTCGAAAAGTATGTCAAAAAACAGTTGAGATTTTTAAGACAATTTGTTATACTACTATACAGCGGCAGAAAGAGGCGGAGCAAATTTCTTCCACCTGCGACGCCGTTCTCGTGCTCGGCGGGCTGAACAGCGCCAACACGAATAAACTCTATGAAATCGCGTCGGCGCACTGCAAGAACGTCTTTCGCGCGGAAAACGCCGGCGGTTTCAAATATGAAAATTTTTTATTTTATGAAAGAGTCGGTATCATAGCGGGGGCGAGCACTCCCGATTGGCAGACTCAGGAGGTTCTCAACAAGATGGAAGGTAACAACGCGGAAGTTCAGGCAACGACAATGAAGGACGTCGTTGAGGAGATCGGCAAGGAAGAGCGCTACAAGAAGGGACAGATCATCTCTGCCCGGATCGTATCCGCCACGGACGAAGGGGTCTACGTATCCGCTTCCGGCAAGCTGGAGATTTTGCTTGCCAAGGAAGAGCTGGCATGCGACAGCTACACCCGCGAGGCTTACGCCGAAAAGGTCGGCGAGGAGATCGAGGTGATGGTCATGGAGGTCACCCCCAAGGTAAAGCTCTCCCAGAAAATGCTGAACAAGATCCGGGAAGAGGATGAGCAGATCAAGGAGATCGCGGACGGCAAGGAATTCACCGTCGTCTGCACGGGCTTCAACAAGGGCGGGCTCACCGCCGAACTCGGTTCCTATCCCGTCTTTGTCCCCGCCAAGGAAATCCGTTCGGGCTATGTGAAGGACCTCGAAAAATACACCGGCAAAAAGCTGCGCCTGAGAGTTCTGGAGATCAGAAGAGAGCGCAGAAAGGAGATCATCGCGTCGCAGCGGGTCATTCTCGAAGAGGAGAAGGCGGCACGCGAGGAGGCAAGAGCGCAGAAGGAAGCGGCGTTCTTCGAATCCATCCATGAGGGCGACATCGTGGAGGGCAAGGTGGAGCGGGCGACCAACTTCGGCGCGTTCGTTTCGGTGAACGGCTTCGACTGCCTGGCGCACATCTCCGATCTGAGCTGGACGAGTGTCAAGAATGTCACCGACGTTTTAGAGCTTGGCAAGCGCTATGAGTTCAAAGTTCTGAAAGTGGACCGAGAAGGCAAGAAAGTTTCCATCGGCTATAAGCAGTTGCAGCCTCAGCCTTGGGATCTTGCGGCGGAGAAATACGCGGAGGGCGACGTCGTGCACGGCAAGGTCGTCCGGATCGTTCCGTTCGGCGCGTTCGTCGAACTCGAAAAGGGCGTCGACGGTCTGGTCCATGTCTCGCAGATCACCCATGAATGGCTGGAAAATCCCACTGACGCTTTGAAGATCGGTGAGGAAGTGGACGCGAAGATCCTGGCGTTCAATCCCGAGGAACGCAAGATCACTCTTTCCATCAAGGCTTTGCAGCCCCGTCCCGAGCAGGAACCCCGTCCGGAACGCAGAGAGCGTCCCGAGCGCCGGAACAATGAGGGCGAGGAACATCCGAGAGCGCGCAAAAACAATAAGCGCGGCGCTTCCCCCGAGGAAGAGGACGAATACAGAGAATGGAACGAGAGCAGCAGTTTTTCCACTTCCATTTCCGAACTTCTCGGCAATGAGGACGAGAATAAATAAGAAATAAGACGATAACAGCGGGCGACGGAGAAGATCTGTCGCCTGTTTTTTTGCGCGAAACGAAAAAGGGGGCGGCGCCGCAAGATCTTGCGGCGCCGCCCGAAGCCCGATCTTCGAGGAAAAAGAAAAAATCGTGCTCGGCGGCATGATCTGATTTTGGGGAAAAGAAAAGTCCCGACGGGAGCCGTCAGGACTAATTCTGAAAAAGTGGTGGGGACAACGGGGCTCGAACCTGTGACCTCACGCATGTGAAGCGTGCGCTCTAACCAACTGAGCTATGCCCCCACAAACAAGTCTATTTTACACGGTTTGGAAAAAGCTGTCAACTGTTTTTCGGTCAAAATAGAAAACGGATAAGATTTTTTATGGAATCCGTATAAAAATCGCTTGCCTTTTTGCGAGTAAAAGGGTATAATCATATCATCTTGCAGGCAATGGGGATATAGCTCAGTTGGTAGAGCGCTGCGTTCGCAACGCAGAGGTCACGTGTTCGAGTCACGCTATCTCCACCATCACGCCGCAAGGCACATTTTGCAAGGGGTTGCCGATTGGCAACCTTTATTTTTTTACGTTTGGGGGCGGCTTCCTTGCCAAAAAATCTTTGCGGCGCAAATCTTTTTCGAAAGCTCGCTTGATTTTCGCGTCGGTTTATGGTATCATAACAGTAAAAGGTGGAAGAATCGGAAATGGAAACGAACGACGAACTTAACGGGAAGAAATGTATAAAATGGTTGAGGATTTGCATCATTACGAACGTGATCCTCGGTTCTTTGGCTGTCATTGCGGGAGTTCTGACCATTCTGAAAGAATTTACCGATCTCGAAGAGAAAGCGCCGTTCCTTTACAGCAAGATATCGGCGTGTGTCCTGATTGTCATATTCCTGGCGATTTTCACGTTTACGAGTATTTCCTATTTCAAAGCCAGAAAATACAAGAAGTTGATCGAGCAAAGCGAAACGGAAGAGGAAAACGGGCAAACCGACGACCCCGAGGAGTAAAGGCGGAAAAGATTTTTCCGTTTGCACATAAAAATTCCAAATTTTATTGACTAAATCATGAAAATCGATTATAATAAATAGGAACATATGAAATAGGGAGGTTTGATGGATGAAAAAGAACGGGAAGAGGATCCTGGGGATCGTCTTTGCGGCGGCATGCGCCATGGGGCTTATGTCGTTCGCAAGCGCCTGCGAGATGGAGGAGGCCGAAAACCACACCCACGACTATTCGGCGCGGCGGGAAGTCATCACGCCCGCGACCTGCGTGGAGGACGGTCTCGCCCTCGAATACTGCGCCTGCGGGGAGTCCCACGAGGTCAAGCTCGATCGTTTGGGACACGATTATCAGATCAAGCAAGACGAATGCGTCGAAGCGACCTGCATGAAGGAGGGGCAGACCGTCGAAGTTTGTTCCCGCTGCAGCGACAGACAGGTGCACACAACCGAAAAAATTGCACATGATTTCGGCGAATGGGAGACCGAAACGCCTGCGACGTCCTCCGCGCCGGGCAAAAAAGTCCGTCACTGCAAGCGCGAGGGCTGCGACGGGAAGGAAGAAGAGGAGATCCCGAAGCTCGAAGTGGAGACGTTCCAGCTCTCTGTCAACGTTTTGCGCACCTCAGGCGAAGTCTTTCCCAGCACCAGAGGGATCCGTATCGAAGTGCAGGACAAGAGCGGGTACGTCATCGAGAGAAATTATCAGATGTCCCATAAATTTGAGCTGCCCGACGGCGAGTACAACGTCGTGATCGTGGACGTTCCCGAGGGATTTACCGTCGATCAGACGTCCATTCCAGCGGACGCCACGCACAATTCGGTGGAATTCGTGCTCCACGCTTCTCTTTTGAAGGGAGTTCCCAAAAATACGACGACATATAAGGTCGGCTCCGTTCTGTATGATCAGACCCTCGAGATCATTGGTCTCACCGAAGAGGAGGACAAGAAAGTCACGATCTCCGAACTCTTGTCGGAATACAAGGCGATCCTTTTCAACGTGTATTTCTCCACTTGCGACGGCTGCGTTTCGGAGGTTGACTATCTCATGAACGCTTACAACGCGCGCAGCTCCACCGGAAAGATCTATGGAGAGGAAGTGGCGATGGTCATGCTTGCAAGCAGCGCTTCCCGGGAGTCGAAGGCCACCATCCGCCGCTTCAAAGCCGATCCGACCAGCGGAAAGACCGACTATCAAAAATATGGGATCCGTTCGAGAAATCTTCCCACCATGATGGCGTATTGCCCCGCGATGGAAGAGCTCTTCCTCCGCAATCGGGAATCTTTCAAGGGTTATCCCACGACGGTGATCGTCGACTCGGAGGGCGTCATCATCCATCTGAATACGGTAGTCGCACGCAGCGCCGACGAATTTACCAAACTCATGGACCGGGCGATCACGATCTATCAGAAACTCCATGAAAACGGGAATTCCGCGGGGGGCGGCGACCAGGCGCCCGTGGCGCTTCTGCCCGAACAGCTCTCCGTCGAAGGGCGCGGCAAGAACGATTGACCCGATTTTCGGGAAAACTTCATCGAAATTTCGAAAAAATCCGTTTCAGAACGGATTTTTTCGGTTATGAATGATATTAGAAAAAAATAAAGAGGTTCTCATCATGGCAAAAACGGGAAACATCAAAATTTCAAGCGAACACATGATGCCCATCATTAAAAAATGGCTGTATTCGGATAAGGACATCTTTCTGCGCGAGATTGTCGCGAACGCGTCGGACGCGATCACGAAACTTCAGAAACTCATCGACGTCGGCGAAGCCAAGGCGGGAGACGAGCCGTTCAAGATCACCGTCACCGCGGACGAGAAGGCGGGCACCCTCACCGTCGAGGACAACGGGATCGGCATGAGCGAGGAGGAGGTCGAGCGCTATATCACGCAGATCGCCTTTTCGGGCGCGGCGGATTTCCTCGAAAAATACGAAAAAGCGGGCGGAGACGGGATCATCGGGCACTTCGGACTCGGCTTCTATTCCGCCTATATGGTCTCCGACAACATCGAGATCTTCACAAAATCCTACAGCGGCGCGCCCGCTGTCCATTGGGAGTCGGACGGCGAGAGCCAATATACCATCGAGGAGTGCGGCAAGGAGACGCGCGGCACCCGGATCGTCATGCATCTTGCGGAAGAGGAGAAGGAGTTCCTGAAAGAGTTTGAGCTGAGGACGCTTCTCCGCAAATATTGCTCCTTCATGCCCTATGAGATCTATCTCAATCCCAAGGGGAAGGACGACAAACCCGTCAACACGGTCGATCCGCTCTATCTCAAACAGCCCAAGGACTGCACCGACGAGGAATATAAGACCTTTTACCGCGAGACTTTCTCCGATTTCAACGATCCGCTCTTCTGGATCCATCTCAACATGGATTATCCCTTCCGTCTCAAAGGGATCCTGTACTTCCCGAAGGTAAAAAAGCAGGTCGAGCTCGAGCGCGGACAGGTCAAACTCTACTGCAACCGCGTCTTTATCGCCGACAACATCAAGGAAGTCATCCCCGAGTTTTTAATGCTCTTGAACGGCGTGATCGACTGTCCGGACATTCCGCTCAACGTCTCGCGCAGCTTCCTGCAAAACGACAAGCAGGTCCAGAAGATCGCGGGGCACATCACCAAGAAAGTAGCGGACAAGCTCGAAGAGCTGTATAAAAACGACCGCGAAAAGTACGAAAACAGCTGGAACGATCTTTCGACGTTCGTCAAATTCGGCTGTATCAAGGACGATAAGTTCTATGAAAAGGTCAAGGACATCGTCATTTTCCGCGATCTCGACGGCAAATACCGCCCGATCGAGAGCTTTTACGGGGCAGAAATCTCCGAAGAGGACGCCAAAGAGGGCAAGGAGCCCGCGCCCGTCTACTATGTCTCCGACGAGAACAAACAGGCGCAGTATATCAAGATGTTCAAGGAGGCGGGCTTAAACGCCGCGGTCTGCGACGGGTATATCGACCCGCATTTCATCAGCTATCTCGAATATAAAAATCCGAAGCGGGTCCGCTTCTTCCGGATCGACGCGGAGATCGACGGCGCGCTCAAAGAGGCGCCCTGCGAAAACGGCGGGGAGATCGAAAAGATCTTCGAAAAGGCGCTCGAGGGGAAGAAAGTGAAGGTCCGCGCCGAAAAGCTCAAGAGCGGCGCGGTGCCCGCGGTCGTGAACGTAGGCGAATTTATGCGCAGAATGAGCGAGATGAACAGCTTCTACCGCATGGCGGGCGAGGAGGCGGAGGAGATCACCCTGATCGTCAACGTCAGTTCGCCCTGCGTAGAGGCGCTTGTCTCTGCCGGGGAGGAAGAGCGCGATCTCATTGCAAAGCAGATCTATTTCCTCGCGCTACTCTCATATCGCCAGCTCAAACCGGAGGAGATCGGGGAATTTTCGGCGGCACAGGCGGATATTATGCAAAAATATTTGGAAAAAAGGTAAAATTTTCCTTCGCGCTCTTGACATTTTCCTGCGGGATTGATATAATAATCTCGATGTTGCATGGGAAAACCCCTTCGGGGCGGCTCCCAAAGTCTGATGGCAATATCGCAGGAGGTATTTTTTATGAACGGAACCGTAAAGTGGTTCAATAACGGAAAGGGATATGGATTTATTTCCAACGATGACGGAGGCGAAGATATCTTCGTTCATTTCTCCGCGATTCAGCAGGACGGCTACCGTTCGCTGAAAGAGGGACAGAAAGTCACGTTCGAGACGGAGCCCGATCCCAAAGACAGCGGCAAACTGCGCGCGATCAACGTAGTTCCCGTTTCGTAAAACTCAAAAAAGACGCCGCCCGTCCGCATTCGCGGACGGGCGGCCCTTTTATACTCCGGATTTTCATTTTTTTTCGGGCGGCCCTTTTATACTTCGCATTTTCTTTTTTTCGCGAGGGCGCGATTCTTCCGTTTTTATTCGCGATTTGGGACGCTTTTTCCGCTTTGAAATATCGTTCGTGTTTTCGGCTTGCACGGGAAACGGCGCGGCGGCATAGCATGCATTATGCTGCAAAACGAATTGCCGGAGGGCGGTTTTTATTTGATCGGGATCGGCGGCGTGAGCATGTCGGCGCTCGCAAGGCTCCTCAAAGACCGCGGTTGCATGGTCCGAGGAAGCGATATGCAGAGGGGAACGTTCACCGAAATGCTCGAGCGGGAGGGCATTCCCGTCTCGATCGGCGATCGGGAACTCATCACCGAGCCGAACGTCGTCTATACGGGCGCGATCTTAAACGATCATCCCCAGCTCCAGCAGGCGAAACGGAGCGGGAAGAACCTCATTCCCCGTCCCAAACTTCTCGGCATGATCGCCGACGGCTTTCCGCATGTCCTTTCGGTCGCGGGCTGCCACGGCAAGACGTCCACTTCCTCCATGCTTGCGCATATTTTTCTCGCGGGAGAGCGGAAGTTCACCTGCCACATCGGAGGGGAGGATCTTCTGCTCGGGAATTACCACAGCACGGGCGGCGAATATTTTCTGACCGAGGCCTGCGAGTTCCAGCGGAGCTTTTTGTCCTTAAAGAGCGAGACCGCCGTCATTTTGAATACCGATCTGGATCATACCGACTGCTATAAAAATGAGAGCGAGGTCTTCGACGCCTACCGCCAATTCGCCTCTCAAGCCCAAAAACTCGTCGTAAACGCCGACGACGTTCGCGCCAGGACTTTGCCGCACGATCTGAGTTTCGGGCTCTATGGAGGGGATATCCGCGCCGAAAAGCTCAACAGCGTGGGGGAAAAGTATTTCTTTACCGTTTCGGAGAAGGGGATCCCGCTCGTCCGCGTGAAACTCGCCTGTCCCGGGAAGGTGCTCGTTCTCGACGCCTTGGCGGCTTTCGCGGTAGCAAGGCTCTCGGGATTTTCCGCCGAAGAGATCAAGCAAGGGCTCGAGGCCTTCCGCGGCGTCGGACGGCGGTTCGAATCGGTCGGGACCTTTTGCGGCGTCCCGGTGGTCTGCGACTATGCCCATCATCCGCGCGAGATCGCGGCGGTCCTTTCGACGGCGAGGAACATCTGCACCGGAAACGTTCGGCTCGTCTTTCAGCCGCACACCTACACGCGGACCCGCGATTTTATGGACGATTTTGTCTCGGTCCTCAAAACGACGGAGCGCCCGATCGTCTATAAGACGTTTGCGGCGCGCGAGCCCTTCGACGCCGAGGGAAGCGCCTACGCCCTCGTCTCCCGCCTTCCCGACGCCGTTTACGCGCAGACGGCGGCGCAGCTCAAAGAGCGGCTTTTGGAGCGTCTTTTCAAGGACGATCTCATTCTGGTCCTCGGCGCGGGGGATATCTTCGGAACCGTCAAGAACATTCTCGATCCAAAACCGCTGAAATGATTTTTCGTCTTTCGGGTGACCGAAAGACTTTTTTTTGAAATTCTGCAAAAACTGAGTTTGTAAAAAATCCTTTCCGGGCGATTTTCCGCCGCCCGTGCATGGAAAGGGGAAAAATCATATAGGATAAAGAAAGAAACGGGCGCGGCGGAAGGGGAAGCGCTCTCCCCATCCTTCGGCGCATGGGAGACTTCATGCAGGAATCAAGCGCGGCGGATTTTCCGCTGTATCTCTTTCATCACGGAAAAAACGATCGCATTTACGAAACTTTCGGCGCCCATCCCGCTCTTTGCGGGGAAGAGGCGGGCTTTTTGTTCCGCGTCTGGGCGCCCAATGCGCGACGAGTGTCCATCGTCGGCGATTTCAACGGCTGGGACGAAAACAAAAACGTCATGACCCGCATGGTGGACGGCGAGAGTTTTGAACTGTTCGTCCCAGGCTTAAAGGAGTTCGACCTCTATAAATACTGTATCACGGCTGCGGACGGGAGGAAACTTCTGAAGAGCGACCCCGTTGGGTTCCACGCCGAAACGGCGCCGAAAAACGCCTCTAAACTTTACGATCTGGGCGGATTTATCTGGCACGATACCAATTACTTTAAGGATCTTTGCCGGAAAGATCCCTACCGTTCGCCGATGAATGTCTATGAAGTGAATCTTCTGTCCTGGAAACGGCATAAAAATGGCGATCTATATTCTTATACCGATCTTACCCGCGAGCTCGTTCCCTACGTGCGAGACATGGGCTATACGCACGTCGAGTTCATGCCCGTGACGGAGTTTCCCTTCGAGGGCTCCTGGGGCTATCAGGTGACGGGATATTTTGCGGTCACCTCCCGCATGGGGACGCCCAAGGACTTCATGGCGCTCGTGGACGCCTTCCATGCCGCGGGGATCGGCGTGATCCTCGATTGGGTGCCCGCGCATTTTCCCAAGGACGGGCATGGGCTGTATGAGTTCGACGGCGGGCCGCTCTATGAGAGCGCGCAGTGGGATCGGATGGAGCACAAGAGCTGGGGGACCCGCCGCTTCGATTATGGCAGAAAGGAAGTGATCTCCTTCCTCATCTCGGGGGCGTGCTTTTTCTTCGATCTCTTTCATGTCGATGGGCTGCGGGTGGACGCCGTTGCGTCCATGCTCTATCTCGACTATGACAAGCGCCCCGGGGAATGGGTCCCGAATATTTACGGGGAGAACAAGAACCTCGAAGCGATCGACTTTCTCCGTAAGCTCAACAAGGCGGTCTTTGCGCGCTTTCCGTACGCGCTCATGATCGCGGAGGAATCCACCGCATGGGGGCTCGTGACCAAGCCGCCCGAAGTCGGAGGGCTCGGGTTCAGCCACAAGTGGAACATGGGCTGGATGAACGACGCCTTGAACTATCTCTCGCTCGATCCCGTCTTTCGCATGGATCACCACAACAAGCTCACCTTTTCTATGATGTACGCCTTCTCCGAGAATTTCGTGCTGCCCGTCTCCCATGACGAGGTCGTCCACGGCAAAGGCTCGCTCATCGGGAAAATGCCGGGGGAGTATGCCGACAAATTCGCAGGCGTGCGCGCCTTTTTGGGATTTATGACCGCCCATCCCGGCAAAAAACTGAATTTCATGGGCTATGAGTTCGGACAGTTCAAAGAATGGAACTTTTCCGAAGGACTGGAATTTTTTCTGCGCGATCGGTATGAATTGCACGGAAAACTTGCGCTTTTTGTGAAAACGCTCAACCTTTTTTACCGCGAGACGCCCGCGTTCTACGAGATCGACGACAGCTGGACGGGTTTTGAATGGCTGGCACCCGACGATAGGGACCGCAACATCGTCGCCTTTCTGCGCCGCGACAGCCGCGGCAGGGAAATCGTTGCCGTAATCAGTTTTTCGGGCGCGGACGCGGACGATTACATGCTCGGCGTGAACGAAAGGGGGAAATACCGGCTGATATTCAACAGCGATGATATTCGTTTCGGCGGCAGGGGAAAGCTCGGCGGGAAAAAAGTTTTTCCGGCGGTCGGGATCCCGACGCACGGCAAGCGCTATTCGATCCGCTTGCCCATGCCGAAACTTTCCTGCCTGTATTTTATCGGGGAAGGGAAAAAGAAGGAAGAAAAGACGGGAGAAATCTGATGAGAAGAAAAAAAGAATGCGTCGCAATGCTGCTTGCGGGCGGACAGGGCAGCAGGCTTTACGCCCTCACCAACGAGGTCGCAAAGCCCGCGGTGGGATATGGAGCGAAATACCGCATTATTGACTTTCCGCTCTCCAACTGTATCAATTCGGGGATCGACACGGTGGGGGTGCTCACGCAGTACGAGCCGCTCGAGCTCAACGAATATATCGGCAACGGCCAGCCGTGGGATCTCGACCGCGCCTTCGGCGGCGTGCACATCCTGCCGCCCTATCAGGCGAAGAAAAAGAGCTCCTGGTATGAGGGGACGGCGAGCGCGGTCTTTCAGAACGTCGGCTTTATGAAGCAGTACAGCCCCGATTACATTCTCGTGCTTTCGGGCGATCACATCTACAAGATGAACTATGCGAAAATGCTCCGCGAGCATATCCGGACGGGGGCGGACTGCACCATCGCCGCGATCGAAGTCCCGCAAAAAGAGGCGTCCCGCTTCGGGATCCTGAACGTTCGTCCGGACGGGTCGATCTATGAATTCGAGGAAAAGCCGAAGGAGCCGAAGGGCAATCTCGCCTCGATGGGGATCTATATCTTCGGCGCCGAAAAGCTCTATCGCTATCTTGAAGAGGACGACAAAACGCCGGGCTCGGGCAGAGATTTCGGCAAGGATGTCTTGCCCGCCATGCTCAAAGCGGGCGAAAAGATGTTCTCCTACCGTTTTTCGGGCTATTGGAAGGACGTCGGCACCATCGAATCGCTCTGGGAGGCAAATATGGACCTTCTCGGCGAAGAGCCGGTGTTCAACGTTGGGGATCCCGATTGGAGGATCCAATCGCGCAACCCGAACGCGCCGCCCGAATATCTCGGACAGACCGCGCGGGTGGAGAATTCCATGATCGCGCTCGGCTGCGAGATCGACGGGACGGTGGAAAATTCGCTGCTCGCGACGGGCGTGATCGTCGAAGAGGGGGCGCTCGTGAAGGACAGCGTGGTCATGGCGGGCTCCGTTATCCGGCGCGGCGCCCTTGTCGAGTCCGCGATCATCGCGGAGAACGTCACCGTGCGGGAGGGGGCCAGGATCGGCGAGCGGAACGGCGGTGCCAAAAAGATCGCGGTGCTCGGACGGAACATCACCGTTTCCGCCGGGGCAAAGGTCGGAGGCGGACAAATCCTCGAAGGAGACTTCAAAGGAGAAAACGAATGACATATTCAACGGTCGGCGTTATTTTTTCCAACATTCATGACGAAAATATACCCGAGCTCTCCAAGCGCAGGACGATGGCGTCCATTCCCTTCGGCGGAAGATATCGCCTGGTGGACTTCGCCCTCTCCAACATGGTCAACTCGGGCATTACGACGGTCGGGATTGTGACGAAGAACCACTATCAATCGCTGCTCGAACATCTCGGGAGCGGCAAGGATTGGGATCTTGCCCGGAAGGACGGCGGGATCATCCTGCTCCCGCCCTATTCCAACGAGACCGATAAACCCTATTTTTCCCGCCTCGAAGCCCTCATGGGGATCAAGAGCTTCCTCGAACACCGGCGGGAGGACTTTGTGATCCTCTGCGACTGCGACGGCGTGCTGCGGATCGACCTTTCCGAAGTCGTGCGCTTCCATGAGGAACACCGCGCCGATATCACCATGGTTTGCCATGAAGAGGAGAGCGTGCAATCCTCCTATTATATCACCCTCGAACCGGACGCCGAGCACAGAGTCAGGGCGCTTCGGATCAACCCCGATGTGAACGGGAAGGGGCGCTTCGATCTTTATATCAACCTCATGGCGCTCAAACGGGAAACCCTCATCGGGATCATCGAAAACGCCTCTCAATACGGCTTTACGAGCTTTGGCAGGGACATTCTCTCCAAGAACGTGGACTCCATGCGCATTTTCGGCTATCCGTTCAAGGGATATTATGCGGGGATCAACTCGCTGGAAGCCTATTTCCGCCACAGTCTGGAATTTCTGAAAAAGAGCGTCCGCAGCGAGGTGTTCGGCGCACATGACGTCTATACCAAGGTGCGCGACTCCGCGCCGAGCAAGTATTCGGCGGGGGCGCAGGTGAAAAATTCCCTCATTTCGGACGGCTGCACGATCGAGGGGACGGTCGAGAACTGCATTCTGTTCCGCGGCGTGAAGGTGGGCAGGGGGAGCGTCATCCGCAACTCGATCATCATGCAGGACTCGGTGATCGGCATGGGCGTCTGGCTCGAGTGCGTCATTGCGGACAAGGGCGTCATTATCCGCGACGGCAGACATCTTTCGGGCTGCGAAAAACTGCCGTATTTCGTCGGAAAGGGCAGAATGCTGTAAACTTCGCGGCCCTTTGCGAATATGAATAGATGAAACGGAGAAAATTCAGAAAGAAAGGGGGAAATCTTTATGAAACAAACCAGCGAAAATGGCTTGCCCGTCGAGATCTGCGAAGCGGGACCCGAAAAAAAAGTCGAGCCGCCGAAGATCCGGGTGGAGGCCAAGAAAAAAGTGCTGCTCACCGCCTCCGAGGCGACGCCCTTCATTTCGACGGGCGGACTTGCGGAGGTGATCGGGTCGCTTTCCAAGGCGCTCGCAAAAAACGAAAGGCTGGACGTGCGCGTCATGATCCCGCTCTATCAGGACATCAAAAAGGAATACCGCAAGGACTTCCGATATCTCGGGAATCTCTTCGTCCCGCTGGGCTGGCGCAGCCAGTACTGCGGCGTCTTTGAATACCGGAAGGACGGCGTCACCTTTTATTTCCTCGACAACGAGTACTATTTCAAGCGGCCCGGCTGCTACGGCTATTACGACGACGGGGAGCGCTTTGCCTTTTTCTGCCGCGCCGTTTTGGAGGTCATGCCCTTCCTCGGCTTTTATCCCGAGATTTTGCACTGCCATGACTGGCAGGCGGCTCTTTGCGCGCTGTATCTCAAAACGATCTACTGTTTCCGCCCCGAATATCAATACATCCGCACCCTTTTTACCATTCATAATATCGAATATCAGGGAAAATTCTCCCTAGACATTTTGGAGGATCTCTTCGGGATCCCCGCAAATTTCCGCCATCTTGTCGAATATGAACGCTGTCTCAACCTGATGAAAGGGGCGATCGAGTGCAGCGAGCGCTTTTCGACCGTCTCGCCGACCTATGCGGGGGAGATCAAGGACCCGTTCTATTCGAACGGGCTGGACCCGATCGTCCGCCGCAACGAGGGGAAGCTCCGCGGCATTCTCAACGGGATCGACTGCGCCTCCTACGACCCCGAGACCGATCGGGCGCTGTTTGCGAACTATTCGGCGGAAGATCTTTCCGGCAAGGCGGTCTGCAAGGAGGAATTGCAGCGAATGCTCAATCTGCCCGTCCGGGCGGAGACGCCGATCGTGGCGATGATCTCCCGTCTTGTCGCCCATAAGGGGCTCGATCTTGTCAAGGCGGTGATCGAGCAGGCCCTGCGGCAGGATATGCAGTTCGTCTTGCTCGGGACAGGGGACTTTGCCTACGAAAATTACTTCACCGACCTTGCGAGGCGGTATCCCGGGAAGGTCGTCTCGATCATCTCTTTCAATCCCGATCTTTCGAGGAAGGTCTATTCGGGCGCGGACATCTTTCTCATGCCCTCAAAGAGCGAACCGTGCGGGCTTTCCCAGATGATCGCCTCGCGTTACGGAACGGTCGCACTCGTGCGCGAAACGGGCGGGCTGCGCGACAGTATCACCCCCGTCGGGGCGGGCGGAAACGGCTTTACCTTCCGGGATTACAACGCGCAGGATATGCTCTACGTTTTAAGCGAGGCGCTCTGTCTGTACCGCGACAAAGAGGAATGGACAAAACTCATGAAACGGGCGATGACGACCGATTTTTCCTGGGGAAGATCCGCCTTCGCATATGAAGATCTTTACATGGAAATGCTCAGATAAAGGAGAAAATTTTGACAAAATACACCGAACAAGACTTAAAACACATGATCGGCGGCAAGCTGTCCCGGCATTTCGGGGTCACGCCCGCCGAGGCGACCCGCGAACAGCTTTACCGCGCCGTCGTTTTGAGTGTGCGCGATATCCTCACCGAAAAACACCGCCGCTTCCACACCGAGGCGAAGGCCTGCCGCGCCAAGCGAGTCTATTACCTGTGCATGGAGTTCCTCATGGGGCGCTCCTTGAAGAACAACGTCTGCAACCTCGGGATCGAGGGCGCGCTTGCAGGCGCGCTCAGATCTTTGCGCAAGTCGGCGTCGCTCGATGAACTCTACGAGGAAGAGCCCGACGCGGGGCTTGGAAACGGCGGGCTCGGACGGCTCGCCGCCTGCTTTCTGGACGCCCTCGCCACGCAGGATTATCCCGCTATGGGATTTTCGATCTGCTATCAATACGGGCTGTTCCGGCAGAAGATCGTGGACGGCTGGCAGATCGAGCTTCCCGACGTCTGGCTGCCGGGAGGGGAGTGCTGGCTCACCCAGCGCGCCGACAAGCGGTTCCTCGTGAAGTTCGACGGCGAGATCGAGGAAAAATGGACGCCGCACGGCATGGAGACGGTCTACCGCAACGCGACGGAAGTGGAGGCGATCGCCTATGACATGATGGTCTCGGGAAAGGACTGTCATGCGGTGAGCGTGCTCAGGCTTTGGCGTTCGCGCGCGGAGAACAATTTCGATATGGATCTCTTTTCGCAGGGGAACTATCGGGAGGCAATGCGCTCGGACAGCGAAGCGGAGCTCATCTCCAAAGTCTTATATCCTTCGGACAACCATCTCGAGGGCAAATCGCTGCGATTACGGCAGCAGTATTTCCTCGTTTCCGCTTCGCTGCAATGCGTCGTGTACGATCACAAGCGGCGGTACGGTTCGCTCACCCTTCTGCCAAAACTTGCGGCGATCCACATCAACGACACCCATCCCGCGCTTGCGATCCCCGAACTCATGCGGATCCTTCTCGACGAGAATTATTTCGATTGGGACACGGCGTGGAACATCACCACGAGCGTCTGCGCCTACACCAACCACACCGTGCTTTCCGAGGCGCTCGAGACCTGGCAGGAGGACCTTATCGCGCGCAGTCTGCCGCGGATCCACTCCATCTTAAAAGAGATCAACCGGCGCTTCTGCGAGGACCTCTGGAAGGCCTATCCGGGCGATTGGAACAAGATCTCGCGCATGTCCGTCCTGTCCCATAATTCGGTGCGGATGGCGAATCTGTGTATCGTTGGCTCGCACAGCGTGAACGGCGTGTCGGCGCTGCACGGAAAGATCATCCAAGAGAGCGTCTTTCGTGATTTTTACGAGCATACCCCCGAAAAATTCACGAGCATTACGAACGGGATCGCCCATCGGCGGTGGCTCAACCAATCCAATCCCGAGCTCTGCGCCCTGCTTTGCGACTGTATCGGCGACGGCTTCACCAAGGACGCGGAACAGCTGGCGGGCTTTCGAAAATTCGAAAACGACGAGAGCGTGCTAAAACGCCTCGAAGAGATCAAACGGATCAAAAAGATACAGCTCGCCGAGTTTGCAAAGAAAACGCAGGGGATCGCCCTCGATCCCGACACGATCTTCGACGTCCAGGCAAAACGAATGCACGAATATAAGCGGCAGCTTCTCAACGCGCTGCACATCATTGCCGAATACAACGCCTTGAAGGAAGATCCGGGCGCCGATTTCGTGCCCAAGACCTATCTGTTCGCGGCCAAAGCTGCGGCGGGATACGACATGGCGAAGCAGATCATCAAGCTCATCTGTTTTCTTGCGGCGGACATCGAAAAACATCCCGAGATCGCCAAAAAACTTCGGGTCGTCTTTCTGGAAAACTACAATGTGACAATGTCGGAACAGCTCATGCCGGCGACGGAGATCTCCGAGCAGATCTCGCTGAGCGGGAAAGAGGCGAGCGGCACGGGGAACATGAAATTTATGCTCAACGGGGCGCTGACGATCGGCACGCTGGACGGCTCGAACGTGGAGATCGCCGAACGGGTCGGCGCCGAGAATATCTTCATCTTCGGCCTGACGGCGGAAGAAGCCGACGAGATCCGCAAGGAAGGATACAATTCAAGCGCCTACTATAACCGCGACGCCGGAATGCGCAAGGTGATCGAATCGCTGATCGTGGGCTTCAACGGCTGTTCGTTCGCCGAGATCGCCAATTATCTGCTCCGCCGCCCGCCCGTCGCGGATCCCTATATGTGTCTTGCTGACTATGAATCGTACTCGAAAACGCAGAGCGAGATCTCGGCGCTGTACCGAAGCGACCGCTCGGAATGGAACCGCAGATCCCTCCGCAACATCGCCGCCGCGGGCTTTTTCTCGGCGGACCGGTGCGTCCGGGAATATGCGGAAAAGATCTGGGACTTAAAACCTGTCAAAAAATAAGATGAGACTTTATTATAATCCTTTGGACCTTGCATGCAAAAGCATTGTCGGCGCGGTCGAACAAAAGAGCAGGCTCGATCTGCGGGTCTTTGAATATCCGGACGGGGACGATTTTTTTGCGGGAGAAATGCAGCTCGTTTTCTTCCGCGACGGCGAAGGGCCCGTCCGCTTTCCCATGCAAAAAAAGGAAAATTGCTTTTCGATCAGCCTGAAAATTCCCAAGACCGGCCTGTATTTTTATTATTTTACGGTCCCAGGTCGAATTTTTTCGCGCGGCAGACTGCAAGAGGGGACCTTCTCCGGCGCGCCAGCGCCCTGGCAGCTCACCGTTTACCGAAAAGGGTTTCGGACCCCCGACTGGCTTAAAGGGGGCGTTCTCTATCAGATCTTTCCGGACAGGTTCCGCCGCTTCGGAGAGCTTCCTTCGGAGGGGGAAAACGGCAAGAGAAGAATGCGGCGGTGGGGTGATCTTCCCGATTTCCGCCCGAATGAGCGGGGAGAAGTCCTGAATAACGACTTTTTCGGCGGAAATCTGAAGGGGATCGAGGAAAAACTCGATTATCTGAGTTCGCTCGGCGTCACCGCGATCTATCTCAATCCGATCTTTGAAGCGTTCTCCAACCACCGCTACGACACCGGTGACTTCTTCAAGATCGACGAGCTTCTCGGCACGGTGGGGGACTTTCGGTCTCTGGTCGAAAGCGCCGGGCGGCGCGGCATTCGGCTTATTTTAGACGGCGTTTTCAACCATGTCGGCGCGGACAGCGTTTATTTCAATCGGTTCGGCAATTATCCCACGCTCGGGGCGTTTCAATCGCCCGACTCGCCGTATTTTTCCTGGTTTTCCTTCCGTGAATTTCCCGAAAAATACGATTGCTGGTGGGGGATCGAAACTCTCCCCGCAATCCGGGAGAACGACCGCTCTTATCGCGAATTTCTCTTCGGCGAGAACGGCGTTTTGCGGCATTGGCTGCGCTTCGGGATCGGCGGATTTCGCCTCGACGTCGTCGACGAGCTCCCCGACGGATTTTTGCGGGAACTGCGGCAATGCGTGAAGAACGAGTCGCCCGACGCCGCGATTTTGGGTGAAGTTTGGGAGGACGCGTCGGACAAAATTTCTTACGGCGTCCGACGGCAATATTTGCAGGGCGAAGAATTGGACGGGACGATGAATTATCCGCTCAAAGACGCGATCTTGGACTTTGCCGTCACGGGAAACTGCGAACGGCTGCGGGAAACGCTTTTCTCGCTCCTCGACCATTATCCGAAGGAGGCGCTCGATCTTGCCATGAACGTTCTCTCGACGCACGACACGCCGCGCATTCTGAGCCTGTTGGGCAGAAAGACGTTTGACGCCGCCAAAAAGGAAGAAGCCGCAAGCGTGCGTTTAAGCGGCGTTGAACGGCAGCGGGCGGAAGAAAAACTCAAAATGGCGGCGTTGCTGCAATTCACGCTGCCGGGCGTTCCCTGCGTCTATTACGGCGACGAAAACGGCATGGAAGGCGGTCCCGATCCGCTGTGCCGCGGCTGCTTCGATTGGGAACATCTGCGTGAAAATCTCATCGGATATTATCGAAAGCTCGGAAAGATCCGCGCAGAACACCGTGAGATCTTCGCCAAAGGAACTTATCGCGAAATTTTTGCCGCCGGCGGAATCCTCGTCTTTGAACGGGCTCTTGCGGGAAACAGTCTGTATGTTTATGTGAACAATTCCGCACAAAAATTTACCATTTCGCTCGACAGACCGCTTTTTGAAGAATTCGCCGAAATCCGATTGGAAGGAACGCTCAGTGTCGAAGGATATTCCTATGGGCTCTTATCGGAGATCGTCCCGCAGCCTTCGGAGAATTGAGCCGAAATCTTGTGGCTCGAACGATATAAACCCAAAAAATCGGGATTGAACCACAATCAGCGCGAAAATCCGCATTTTTTGGTTTAACTATTCGTAAAACCGTGATTTTGCGAACAGTTAAGTCTGGACCTCTGATCATGAATTCTCCTTCCCCATGCCGCGGGATTTTGACAATTTTCCCCGAAAAAGCGGCAGAATTCTAATTAAATCAGAATCAATCGGTAAAATCCAAACGCCGGCGCAATCAATCGCCCAAAAAGCAATCGCTCAAACGATCGGCGAAAAAAAACCGATCAAGCAAGAAAAAATCGGAAGCGTTTTTGCGCCTCCGATCTTTCCGTTTTGCATTTACTTTTTCAACAAGGAACGCAGATATTCTTCATATTCTTCGTCGGTGAGTTTGGGAAGTTTCGTCTTTTTCGACATCGGAAAACCTCTTTGCTTTATTTGTTAGTCAGTATGGACGATCTGCGCCCCTTTTATTCGGTCCGGAGCGCGATCACGGGATCTTTCTTCGCCGCCGCCGACGCCGGGATCAAGCCCGAGATCAAGGTGAGTGCCACGCTGATGAGCACCATGATCCCCGCCGTCAAAATCGGGAGCGAGGCGATCCCCGCAATGCCCGAGAGCGAATAGATGATCGCATTGATCGGGATCTCCAGAAGATAGGTCACGGCGGCGCCGATGAGCCCCGCGGTCAAGCCGATGATGAAAGTCTCCGCATTGAACAGGTTCTTGATATCCCGTTTTCTCGCGCCCAAAGAACGCAGTACGCCGATCTCTTTGACGCGCTCCACCACCGAGACATAGGTGATGATCCCGATCATGACCGACGAGACGACGAGGGAAATCGCCGTGAACGCCACGAGCACGTAAGTGATGACGTCAAGCATGGTCTGCACCATGCCCATCAAAAGCCCCACCGTGTCGGTATAGGTGATCTTTTCGCTCTCCTCGGTCGTTTCAAGCTCGTTCCAGGCGTCGAGATAGGCCAAAACGTCCTCTTTCGTCTCGAAATCCTTGGGATAGATCTTCAAAGAATTGGGGGTGTTGTCGCCGCCCAGAAGTCGGACGACCGATTCCACATTATAGGTCAGACTGAGCGTTCCCGCGCTGAAAAAGCCCGATTCATCGTTGAGATGGGCCGCGGGCGAGAAGTACAGCTCGATCCCCGCGGGGATCTCCATGACCGCAGCGTACTTGTCGAGCAGCTCCTTCGGGACCTTCGCGCTGTCGCTTTTGAGCCATTTCACGATCTTCGACTCCATATTTTTTTCAAGATAATGATTGACTGTCTGTTCGGGAATGTTCAATCCTTCGGTGAGGCACCCGTAAGTGTAGCCCTCTTTGAGGCGCAAGATCGCCGAAACGGTCAACTCGATCCCCTCTTCGCCGCTTGCCGAAAGATCTGTCCTCTCGCCCTTGTATTCGTACGGATAGCCGCCCGTGATGGGAAGCTGGTCGGTCTCCGCATAGACTGCGTCGTTGAAATAGAGCACGTATTTCTTGCCGATGATGTCGTCAAGATCGATGAGATGATCCCATTCCTCGTCCGCCGTGCCGTTCTCTTCGAGGAAGGGCGAGATGAAGATCTTCTCGCTCAAAATGCCGAGCTGCGCCGCGGTCATATCAGTGATCCGGTTGTCCTCCCCCACGACCAGCACGACTTCGTTCTCGTTTTGCGGGAAATGCGCATTCTCGCCGATCACGTCGTACTGCGAGAGGATGAATTCGCCGAAGTCCGCCGCGTTCACGTCCTCTGTCCCGGGCATTTTATGGACGATGTTCCCGAAGAAATCCGCCATGCCCAAAAGATTGTTGTAGCTCGGGGCGTAAGTTCTCAGTTCGCTGATGTAGAACGCTTTGAGCTGGGAGATGGAGAAATTTCGGGACGTCTCCTCCTTGATCTCGTCGTTGATCCCGCCGACCGTGACGGAGGTGAACAGGTTGTCGACGAGCGACGTCCCATAGCTGTACTGTACGGTATTGACGAGCGCAGGGTCCATTTTTTCGATGTAATCGACATATTTTTCGCTGATGTCGTTCGTCACCGCCATCTTCTGAGCGAGCCCCGTCAAAAAGGAATTGACATAGGCTTTGTCCTGCAAATTGGACATATCGGGCATTTGGTTGGCGCTCATGATATTCCCCATGACCGCCGTCATATCGAAGGTGTTTTCGGAGATCGTGAGCGGAAAATAGGAGAGCATATCCTCCTCGGTGCGGCGGATGTAGTTGTTGAAGCCGCTCGAAAGCGCCAGAACAAGCGAAACGCTGATGATCCCGATACTGCCCGCGACCGAAGTCAAGATCGTCCGGCCCTTTTTGGTGAGCAGGTTCCTTGCGGAGAGCGCAAGCGACGTCATATGGCTCATGCGGGCGCGCGCTTTCTTGCGTTTCTCCTTTCCGCTCCCCTTCTTTTCGTTCTGTTCTTTGACGAGATCGGCCTCGCGTGAGGCGTCCCACTGTTCCTCCTCCTGTCCCGCGGACTCGTAGGGCGCGGAGTCCGACTCGACAACGCCGTCTTTGAGGCGGACGATCCGGGTCGCGTATTCTTCGGCAAGCTCCGGGTTATGGGTGACCATGATGACGAGCCGCTCGCCCGAGATCTCCCGGATGAGGTCCATGATCTGAACGCTCGTCTTGCTGTCCAAGGCGCCCGTCGGTTCGTCGGCGAGCAGAATGTCGGGATTGTTGACAAGGGCGCGGGCGATGGCGACCCGCTGCATTTGTCCGCCCGACAGCTGGTTGGGACGCTTGTTGATCTCCTTGCCGAGCCCCACCCGTTCGAGCGCTTCGACCGCACGTCTCCGGCGTTCCTCTCTTCCGATCCCCGCGATCGTGAGCGCGAGCTCGACGTTCCCGAGCACCGTCTGGTGCGGGATCAGGTTGTAAGTCTGGAAGATGAAGCCGATCCTGTGGTTGCGGTAGACGTCCCAATCGCGATCCTTGAAGTTTTTGGTGGACTTACCCTGCACGATGAGATCGCCCTCGGTATAATGGTCGAGCCCGCCGATAATATTGAGAAGGGTCGTTTTCCCGCAGCCAGACTGTCCGAGAATGCAGACGAATTCGTTCTTGCGGAAATCGAGATCGATCCCCTTCAGCGCATGGACATATCCGTCCGCGACTTTATAATCTTTTTTGATTCCCTGTAATTTAAGCATACATGCCGCCTCATGCGTCCAAAATATGGAATTTCACGCTTATTATACCCAAAATTTATTCACCTTGTCAACTGTGAAAGCATAATTTTTATTTAGTTTTCACCTTCGGGGACTCTTTCATGCGCTTTGGGCGGCTTCGGGCCGAGAAAACTATAAAATCCGCACTCGAGATTGGCGTTGAAGATCTTTCTGCGCCGGTCCGCCCGCCTTCCGAACGCCGCCTCCGCCCCCAGAAAACCGGAGAGAAAATAGCAGCTCCAATCCCCGAGAGAGCGGAAAACTTTGGCAAAATCGCGATAGAGCGGCGCAAGATCGGTCCCCTTTCCGAGCCGCTCGCCGTAAGGCGGGTTGGAGATGAGCACGCCGTATCTCTCCCGCGAGGAAAACGCGCGCATATCGGCGCAGGCAAAGCGGATCTGCTGCAAAACGCCCGCCCGTTCCGCATGGTATTTCGCGATCTCGATCGCCTTCGGGGAAAGATCGCCCGCAAAGAGGGAGAGTTTCGTCTCCCGGTCGCAAAGATCGTCCGCCTCCGAATGCGCCGCGATCAAGACCTCCTTCGGCGCACATTTCCAATCGGTAAAATCAAACTTCCGCCGCCGTCCGGGCGCGATATGGAGCGCATAGAGCGCCGCCTCGATCGGAATGGTCCCGCTGCCGCAAAAGAGGTCGGCAAACGGCTTTCCGGCGCGGAAGTAGGAACTTTCGACCATCGCCGCCGCAACGGTCTCTTTGAGCGGCGCCTCATACGGCAGGACGCGGTAGCCCCGCTTGTGCAGCCCGTCGCCCGAGCAGTCGAGGGTGACGGTGACAAGATCCTCCAAGATCGAGACCCCGACGATCGCCCGCTCCTCCGTTTCGTCGAGCGAACGAACGCGGAGCTTTTCTTTGAGGCGGTTCACGATCGCCTTTTTTGCGACGCCGCCGCAGGCTTTGATTGCCATCAGCTTGCTCTTGAAGCACTTTCCGTCCATCAGGATCTTGCTGTGCGGCGAAAGATATTCCTCGAAAGAAAGGCGGGAAAGCCCGTCATAAAGCTCGTCAAAGGTCTCCGCAGGAAATTCTCCGAGGACGAGCAAAACGCGCTCGCCGGAGCGCAAAAAGACGTTGAGACGGGCGACGTCCCCCCAAGTTGCGTCTTTGAGCAGGATCCTGCCGTTTTGGGCGGGACATTTTCCGTAGCCGAGTTCTTCGAGCTGGCGTTTCACGCTCGCCTCCAACCCGGAAGCGCAGGGGATCAAAAGCTCCATAATGCCTCTTTTCCGCAAAAAACCGCCCTGTAAAAGAGCGGTATGCTTGATTTTCTTGGGTTTTCGTAAAGTTTGCCGGGGCGTTATTCCTCCGTTTCGTCCACCGCGGCGGGCGCTTCAGGCTCCGGAATGAACGGCTGCAGCGGGGACGTGACGGGCGTCAAGTCATATTTGTCGTCGACGTCGCCGACGAGTTCCTCGATGATGTCCTCGCGCGTGATGAGCCCCAGCGCGTTGCCGCCCGAACCCACGATCATCATGTGTTCGCGCATGTTCTGCATTCGCTTCATGAGATCGGACAATTTGACGTCCGTCGTCGTATAGGAAACGGGTCGCACGATGTTTTCGAAATTCGTCCTGCCCGCCAAAAGATTTTCATAGAAATCCGCGCGGTATAAAATGCCGATAATGCTCTGTTTCGTCCCCTTATAGACGGGGATCCGGGAGAAATTGGTCTCGCGGAACAGGCGGTAGACGAAGCGCGAATCGTCGCGGATCTCGATCGCGATGACCCGATCGAGCGGGATCATGCAGGAGCCGACATGCAATTCGTCATAGCGCAGCGTCTTGGTGATGAGGTCGTGTTCGGTCTCGTTGAGCACCCCCTCTTCCTTGACGTCGGTAACGAGCATTTTGAACTCTTCCTCGGTGTATTTCGGCTTCTTTTTGTTGAGCCCGAATAAAAGGAAGATGAATTTTTTCCAGAGGTTGAAGATGTAATTGAACGGCGTGCAGACGCACATGAACCCGTAAAGCGGGTAGGCCGCGATCCGCGCGAACCGTTCGGGCGCTTCCTTGGCGAGCGTCTTGGGCGTGATCTCGCCGAAGATGAGCACGACGACGGTCAGAACGATCGTGGAGATCGTGGGGCCCAAATCCTCTCCCAAAAAGGAAGTGAAGAGGACGGTCGCGATGGACGCCGCTGCAATGTTGACGATGTTGTTCCCGATGAGCAGGGTCGTCAGAACTTTGTTATAATCCTCGCTGAGTTTCAGCGCCAGCCGCGCGGAACGCTTCTTGGCTGCGATCCGGCGCATGCGCACAGTCGAATAGCTCGTGTAGGCGGTCTCCGTCGCACTGAAACAGCCGGAGAGCAGGATGAGCACGAGAAGTACGATGACAAGCGCGACCGCCGTGCCACTCTGCACGGCGAGCAAAAGATGTGGGGCTATGTCCGAAGATGGGGCAGCGTCCATTTTGATTTGAATGATCTCCTTCTAAAAACACGGCAATGCCGTTTATTTTCTTTTATTATACACGTTTTTCCCGCAAAAAACAAGCAAATTGCGGGCTTTTTGACCGGTTTTCCGGAATTTTCACCGCACTCTCCCGTTCTCTTTGGTTTCGATCTTGCTCAAATACTCGTTTGCCGAGAAGGCCGCGACAAGTCCCTCCCCCGCCGCCTTGGCGTATTGGTAAGGCCTGCCCGTCACGTCTCCCGCCGCAAACAGTCCCTTCAGGTTGGTAGAAAGATCCCGTCCGACGCGGACGTGCCCGTCCGGCTCCGTCTCGAGTCCCCCGCACAGGGCGGAAGGCGGCGCGGAATTTTTGAGGAAAAAGACCCCGTCCACCGCAAGCTCCCCCTTTTCCGTTCCGATCGCTTCGACCCGTCCGTTCCCCTTCAAATAAGTCGGGTTTTGGGGCACGATCTCGATATTTTTTGTCGAGAACGCCGCGCCTGCATAGCGGCAAAAGGCGTAGACCTTCTCCGCAAAGCCCGCGAGATACTCCGCCTCCTTTTCAAATTCCTTCGAAAAGAGCACCGCGGCGATAGTCTTGCCGCGATAGAGCGCTCCGTCGCAGACGGCGCAGTAGCTGACCCCCCGCCCGAGAAATTCCCGCTCCCCTTTCAGGCTCCCCGCGGTCTCGACTCCCGTCGCAAGGATCGCCGCCCTTGCGCGAAAGACTTTTTTTCCCTCCGTCAATAGAAATTCTCCGCCGCCCGCATAGATCCCGTCGATCCGCGCGGGCGTGAAGGGGAGCTTTTCGCTCTCCGCCTGCCGGGAGAGCAGCGCTTCAAGCTCCTTTCCCGTACCCGAGAAGGACGGAAAATTGCTCACGTTTTCGGCGAGAGTGATCTTCCCACCAAATCGATTGGCACCCAGCCAGACAAAATTCCGCCGCAGCGTCTTTAAGGTGAGCGCGGCCTCGAAGCCGGCGATTCCGCCGCCGACGATCGCAACATCATAAAGTATGTTTTCCATACCGGCAGTATAACACATTCCCGCAAATTTTGTCAAGGATCCACCCGTTTTACGGCGGCGCGGCGGAAATATTTCCGCCGCGCCGCCATAAAGGTCTCATTCTCTTCGCTCGAAAACAAGGTCCATGCCCTCTTTGAGGCACGCCGCCGTATTGCTCTTCGCGGGAGAGATGTACAGAAAGGTGAACCGGTCCGCTTCGAAACGGTATCGGCTCACGTCGAAGCGCACCTTCTCCCCTTCGTCCCCTTCCGATTCGAAGATCAGGATCTCGGTGGGCGCCGTGGGAACAAAGATCGTCCCATGCCCGCCCGTGCAGTAGCAATTTAGCTCGTATTCTCTTCCCCCGAACGAAAAGAGAATGCTCTTGGCGCCGATCGCGTTGTCTCCCTCCCATTTCTCTTCGCCGCCAAGGTCGATCGTGATCGAAAAATCCTCTCCTTCGCACACCCAGACGCCGCTTTTGGGGAAACGGGAAAGGTCGTCCGGGCTCTTCGAGACGTTCCAAACCACGATCGGGTAGACGACGAGAACGAGCAGGACAAAGACGAAAAGGATCGCAAAGATCGTGATCTTGAAGGATTTTTTCAAGGGAAAGACGCCTCCTGTTTTCTCATAAAAGAATTGTATCATAAATTTTGCGCCGAGACAAGTCTTTTGCGAAAAGAGCGGACCGAAATCGCTCGGTCCGTTCCTTTCAGAAGATTTATGAAGGTTGTTGTTGTGTGAACTTATTTGCTTTCCCGCTGTTTTTCCTTGCAGGCGGGACAATTTCCGCCGCAGGAACCGCAGCCGCAGTCGCAGCCGCCCTTTCCCTTCGCATGGCGGACGATCCGCCAGACTGCGACGCCGAGTACAAAGGCGCCGGCGAGCACGATGATCACGATTTCATAAGGCTGCATTCAATCCCCCTTCGAGACCGCCGCTTCTTTTTCGAGTTCTTCCGCGGTCTCCCTTGTATGATATTTCGCGATTGGGTGTTTCTTGTTCCAGAGCACGATCGCGGTGATCGCAGCCGCCGCAACCGCCGCGAAGAGGAACGCCGTCCACCAGAAGCTGCCGACAAGATAGATGAGCATGCCGACGATGTACGATTCGACGAGCCAGAAGAGCAGCGTGAACTTGAATTTTCCCTTGGGAAGCTCCGCTCTTGCCGTGGCGCAGGCCGCAAAGCAAGGGATCGTAACCATGTTGAAGGCGATGAACGCGATGAGCGCGGGGATCGTGATACCGGTCGCCGTGATCATCGTGACCGCTTCGAGAACACCCTCTTCGGTCGCGATATAGCTGCCGGCAACGCACGCCGCAAGCGTTCCGAACGTCGCGATGACGTTCTCCTTTGCGACGAGCCCCGTGATCGCGGCGACGGCGAACACCCAGCCGTACTCTTTGAGCTGCACGCCGAAGCCGAGCGGGGTGAAGAGCGGCTGCACCAGCATGCCGATCGAGCCCAGAATGCTCTGATCCGCATGAAGGTTGATCATGATCGTCTCGCCCTCATACTCGATCTCCTCGAGCAGGAACTGCCACTGCCAGTTGAAGGAGGACAAAAACCAGATGACGATCGTCGAGGCGAAGATGATCGTGAACGCCTTCTTGACGAAGTGCTTGGTCTTATCCCAAAGGTGGATCATGAGCCCCTTAAAAAGCGGCGCATGGTAGGCGGGAAGCTCCATGATGAAGGGCGGCGTCTCCCCGCGCAGGCTCGTCGAGCGCATTAGAATGACGCAGACGATCGCCGTCACGATCCCGATGAGATACATGCCGTAGGTAATGAGATCGGCATTCCCGACTCCGAACACTTGGACGATCCCGCCCGCGATCGCAGTGAGGATGGGCAGTTTCGCCCCGCAGGAGAACATCGGAATGACGCGGATGGTCGAGGTACGCTCCTTTTCGTCGGCAAGGGTGCGAGTGTTGATCATCGCGGGCAGCGAGCAGCCGAAGCCCATGATCATGGGCATGAACGCCCTGCCCGAGAGCCCGAATTTGCGGAAGATCCGATCGAGAATGAACGCAACGCGCGCCATGTAGCCCGAATCTTCCAGAATGGAGAAGAACAAAAACAGGGTCAGGATCTGCGGCAGGAAGCCGAGCACCGCGGAAAGTCCGCCCCAGACGCCGTCGATCACGAAGCTCGTGACCCAAGGCGCAGCATTGGCGCAGACAAGTTCGAGCAAAGCGCCCACCCAATCGAGGCACCAGGTCCAGAGATTGGTCAAGATCACGCCCGGGGAGAACACCGCCCCGTCATAGAAACAGGCGACGAGAGTGGTCGCGGCGTTTTCCTCCCAGCCGAGCCCCCCTTCCGCCGTACTTCCGAAAAGGGTCGGGAGCCTGCCGCCCGAGATCGCCCCCAAAAAGAAGAGATCTTCTGCGAACGTGAGATGGAAGATCGCAAACAGAATGACGAGGAAGATCGGGATCCCCCAGATCCGGTGGGTGAGCACTTTGTCCGCCTTGTCGGATCTTGTGAGCTTCTCCTTCGTCTTGTTTTTGCGCTCGAGAACGGGCGAATAATTTTCCGAAATGTATTTGTATCTTGCGTCCGCGACGACGGCCTCAAAATCGGTCCCGAAGGTGTCGTCCGAGAAGGTCGCCTTGAAGGCTTCGACGGTATGGACGAGCTCGGGGTGCATACCCACCTCGATCTCGTCGAGCTCGGTGAGCTTCACCGCATGAAAGAGCGGATTTTCAACTTTCGCTCCCTCGAGGGCGATCGTCACATCCCGCACAAGATGGGCGAGTTGGGAATTTTGCAGCACGGTCTGCCCTTTGCGCGGTGTCTTGGAGATCTTGATCGCCCGGTCCATGAGTTCCTTGATCCCCTGGTTTTTGAGCGCCGAGATTTCGACGACGGGCAGCCCGATCTTTCGTTCGAGCTCCTTCGCGTCGATCGAGTCCCCTGCCTTTTCGACCGCGTCCATCATGTTGAGCGCGATGATGACGGGCACGTCGATCTCCATGAGCTGGGTGGTCAGGTAGAGGTTTCGCTCGAGATTGGTCGCGTCCACGATGTTGATGACGCAATCGGGCTTTTCGTCCAGAATAAAGTTCCGCGAGACGACCTCTTCGGGGGTATAGGGCGAAAGCGAATAGATCCCGGGAAGGTCAACGATGTCGACGGGCTCCGCACCCCGCTTATAGGTCCCTTCGCGCTTGTCGACCGTGACCCCCGGCCAGTTGCCGACGTATGCCGTTGAGCCCGTCAGCAGATTGAAGAGAGTGGTTTTCCCGCAGTTGGGATTTCCCGCCAAAGCGAACTTTTTCATTCCTTCACCTCCAATCCCACGCATGCCGCCTCGCTCTTCCGCAGCGTGAGCTCATAGCCGCGGATTGTGACCTCGAGCGGGTCGCCGAGCGGCGCCTTCTTGCGCAGCATGACTTCCGCCCCGGGCGTCACGCCCATGTCAAAGAGCCTCCGCCGTATCTTTCCCTCGCCCGAGACGGTCCGGATGATCCCCCTCTCGCCGATGGAAAACTCGTCAAGTGTTTTCATTCTATGCCTCCCATAATTCTGTTACAGTTTCCGATATTGGAACGTTGATCTTTGAGTTCGCAGCTGCGAACCGCGTTGCCGAAAAAATATGTAATCCCCTTGCGGGAAATTACATCGCTTCCCACATTTCCTTCGAACCGAAGGGAAAGTTCATTTGAAAAATTCTATATAGGCCTCCGGATTTTATAAACCGGATATAAAGGCCTTTTAAGCCTCTCAGCCGCTTTCATAAAGGTTTCCCGATCTCCACCGCCCGAACAATTCTCAAGAATGGGTCATTCATTCGGCCGTCCTCTGCGCCGAACTTCCCCGCTTTTGTCTTGAAATCTTCTAACAATTCAAGCGACGAAGATCCGCGAGGCGACGTCCCGATCGAGCGCGAGCCGCCCGTCTTTCACGATACAGACGGTGCTGCCGCCGCTGGATGAGAGCACCGTGATCTGCGACTGCGCCATCACGCCGAGATTGGCAAGATGTTTCTTCGTCTTTTCGTCCGCAATGATCTTTACGATCTTCATCTGCGCCCCGACCGGCGCAAGAACCAAAGGCATATCCCTCTTCTCCGAACGGAAGATCTTCCGGTTCGTCTATGCGAACTCGCTCCCCCGCAAAAAAGCGCCCATCGCGCTTTGACAGAACACATTTTATCACCTCTTTTCCCCTTTGTCAACCGTTTTTCGTGGGTTTTTGCAAAAAAAGTTCGCCATTGCTAACTTTTTTTCGGAAACAGATCTCTCCCCTTGCGCATATATAAAAGATATGAAGAAATTGGCGGCATTTTATTTTACGGGCACCGGAAATACCTTATATATCGTGAAGCGGATCTGCGAAAAACTGTCGGCGCAGTACCTGTCGGAGCTGATCGACGTGACCCAAAAGGGCGATCTTTCCAAAAAATTGGAGGGCGCAGACCTGATTCTGCTCGCCTTTCCGATCTACGGCTCCGCCCCGCCCATTCCGATGAGGGAATTCGTCGCAAAGTACGGCGGATCGCTCAAGGGCAAGCGGATTGCGATCGCGGAAACGCAGTATTTTTTCTCGGGAGACGGCGCGGCAAGTCTCGGGCGAGCGGTGGAAAAGTGCGGCGGCGCGGTGATCGCGGCGGAGCATTTCAATATGCCAAACAATCTCGCGGACAGCACGATCTTTCCGGTGAAGAACGGGAAAGAGCTCGAAAAGACCCTTCTTCGCGCCCAAAAGCGTGCCGACAAATTCGCCCAGAACATTCTCGAGGGGAAATGCGCGCGGCGGGGCTTCGGGGTCTTTTCCCATGCGGTGGGCTATTTCTGCCAGCGCAAATTTTTCCGCAAAAACGAGGCGGAAAAGCGTAAAAAACTTGCGATCGACCCAAAAAAATGCGTCTCCTGCGGGCTTTGCGCCCAAAAATGCCCGGTCGGGAACCTCAAAAAAGAGAGCGGCAAAATCGTGCCCGCGGGAAAATGCGTGCTCTGCTACCGCTGCGTCAACCTCTGCCCCCAACGGGCGATCACCCTCGTCGGAAAAAATCCGCCCAAAGCGCAATACCGCGGTTTTCGGGACACGGAGAGCCGCCACTGACCGTCTCCGCTCGAACGTTTCTCAAAAATAGAACAATTCGGAAAAATCGACGCCGAGCGCAATGCAGAGAATGAGCGCAAGTTTGGCGGTCGGGCAAAATTTTTCGGTCTCGATCGAGCTGATCGTGTTGCGCGAAACGCCGACGAGCCGGGCAAGATCCTCCTGCGAAAGCCCCTTTTTTGCGCGCGCCTCTTTGAGGCGGTTGTGAAGAATGAGCGCTTCGTTCATCAGATTTCGATCCCCACAAGGTTCAAGACAAAAAACACCCAAACAAGCAAGACAGCCGCGATCTCCATACACGCCAGAGAGATGAACACCTTCTTCAGCCGCTTGGAAACGAACGCCATGCAACAGACCATTGCCCCGCATGCCGTGATGGGGATCAGGTTGATCGCCTGAACGAGGTGCGAATCGTATCCGAGCGCCATAAAGAGAATTTCAAGTACAATCGACGCAAAAAGCGCGCCGGAAAACCCGCAAACGGAGACAAGCTGCCACTTTTTCTGCTGCCGCTCGTCGCCGTATTTTTCATTCTCCTTGCGGCTCCGCTCTAAAATCTCCTCTTGCGAGAGAGGCTCCCGTTGAACCGTTTCATCTTCGTTTTTCTCAATTTCTTCCGACATGTTGCTCTCCTTGCCAAGTAAACTTACTATGTCTGACATAGTATTGCAAAGTGAACTTTGCAATATCATCTTATCACTGCCAAGCATACTTGTCAAGCGTTTGAAAAGAAAAAAGCCGAAAAATTTTCGGCTTTCCGGTCAAAACGGATAAAACCCACTCTTTCCGCGGGAAAATCGCACTTTCCCGTTCAAGAATTCGCGGGCGCGGACGTAAAATCCGGCTTCGTCCTGTTCGCGGACCAAAACAGTGAAGGAAGCGGCGCTTCCGAACCCGCGCTGCAAAATGGTTTCCCCTTCGAGAAATTTCATCGCGGCGTTCACAAGCGGATAATCGACTTCGAGGGTGATCTCGACGCCCGTCGAATAGGTTTTGATCTCCGCCGCATTGCATACGTCCGCCGCGCTGCCCGCATAGGCGCGCGTAAGTCCCCCCGCGCCGAGTTTGATCCCGCCGAAATAGCGGACGATCCCGATCGCAGTCTCGAAAAGTCCCCGCGCCTTCAGCACGCCGAGAATGGGAAGTCCCGCCGTGCCCTGCGGCTCCCCGTCGTCCGAGAAGCGCTGCAAATTCCCGATCTTGTCGGCAATATAGCCGTAGCAGACGTGCGTTGCAAGCGGATGAAGGGCGCGCAGGCGGGACAAAAAGGCTTTTGCCGCCTCCTCGCTTTCGACATGAGAGATATAGCTTATGAACCGGCTCTTTTCGATCGTCTTTTCCGTGAACGTCTCGCCCGCCGCGCTCTTGTATTCCATGTTTATTTTCTCACGACTTTGAGATGAACTTTCTTCCCCTTGTGGAGAATGAAATCTCCCGGCGGAAGAGGAAGATCGAGCGTTCCCTTCGTCTCGCCGACGGTGACGCCGCCCTGTTCGATGAGCCGGCGCGCCTCGCCGTTGCTCTTACAGAGCCCCGTCTCAACGAGAACGCCGACGAGCGTGCTTGTCCCGCTTGAAATTTCGCGCGAGGGCATTTCTCCCTCGCCGCCGAACGCCGCCCGGGCCTCCGTCTGCGCTTTTTGGGCTTCCGCCTCCCCGTGGACCATCTTCGTAAGCTCGAAGGCGAGCCGCTCCTTTGCCGCGTTGATCCGCTCGTCACGGTGAGCGCAGAGCTCTTTGATCTCGCCGACCGGCAAAAAAGTGAGAAGAAGAAGGCATTTTTCGACGTCCGGATCCGCCGTGTTGCGCCAATACTGATAAAATTCATACGGGCTCGTCTTATCCGGATCCAGCCAGACGGCACCCTTTTGGGTCTTGCCCATCTTTTTGCCTTCGCTGGTCGTGAGAAGGGTAAAGGTCATCGCAAAGGCGCTCTTTTGCTCCTTTCGCCGGATGAGATCCGCCCCCGCGAGGATGTTGCTCCACTGATCGTCGCCGCCGAGTTCGAGCAGACAGCCGTATTTGCGGTTGAGCACGAGGAAATCGTAGGCCTGCATGAGCATATAGTTGAATTCGAGAAAGGAGAGCCCCTTTTCCATGCGCGTCTTGAAGCATTCCGCCGTGAGCATTTTGTTGACCGAAAAATGCACGCCGACGTCGCGCAGGAAGTCGATATAGTTGAGCTCCAAAAGCCAATCGGCGTTGTTGACGACGATCGCCGCATTCTCCCCTTCGAAACGAATGAAGCGCGACATCTGTCTTTTGAAACATTCGACATTGTGCGCGATCGTCTCCTTCGTCATCATGGCGCGCATATCCGTCCTGCCCGAAGGATCGCCGACCATCGCCGTGCCTCCGCCGATGAGGATGATGGGTTTGTGCCCAGCGTCCTGCATATGCTTCATCGCGACAAGTTGCATGAAGTGCCCGACATGCAGGCTGTCCGCCGTCGGGTCAAATCCGATGTAGAAAGGCACGCTCTCCTTTCCGAGGAGCTCGTAGAGCTCGTTTTCGTAAACGGTCTGTTTGATAAATCCCCGCTCGCGCAGGGCGTCCATGACATGTTTCATAGTGTTCTCCGAAGCTTGGTTTCCTTTTCTATTTTACACGCCCGGAAAAAGTTTGTCAACAAACAAAGCGGTTTTTTGAAAAGTTTATGAAAGGGTGAGCTCTCTTTTCTCGCACTTCCGCTCGGAAACATCGAGCCCGCTCGGCCGCTCGGAAACGTTGAGCCCGACCATCCGCCCGAACAGATAATCGTACCCTTTTCCGCGGCTCTCCTTCAAAAGCGCAAGGATCCGCGCGTTGATCTTTTCCCGCTCCCGCGCCCTTGCCTGCATGACGATCGTCTTGTACATTGCCTCTCTCATACCGCTTATTATATCCACGATAGTTGACATATATTGTCAGGTATGATAAAATAATTTCGGCGAAATAAGTAAAAACTTGGAGAAAAAAGGCATGAAATATCAGATCATGACGGGGATCCTGTTTACTCTGCTCCAGAAGCGCAAGGTGAGCGCCGGGGAGCTTGCGGCAAAGTACGACGTCTCGGTACGTTCCATCTACCGATATGTGGACGAGATGACGATCTCGGGCATTCCCATCGACGTTGCGCGCGGGCAAAACGGCGGGATCTACATCTCGGACGCGTTCAAACTGCCCAAGGGGCTCTTCACGAAGGAGGAATACGGCAAGGCGGTCGGGGCAATGCTCGCGATGAACGAGCAGTTCTCCGACCCGGCGCTCACCTCCGCTATTTCCAAACTCACTTCGCAGATGAAATCGGAAAAGCTCGATCTGACCTTTTCGGGCGACATTCTGGTGGACAGCGGCACCTGGGGGGACGAGCACCGTTTCTCCGAAAAACTCTCTCTTTTGGAGCGGGCCATCGAGGAACGGGAGGCGCTCGACATCGAGTATCTCTCTCGCGGAGGCGAGCGCACCCAGAGACGGATCTATCCCCACCTTCTCGTCTACAAGCAGAACATTTGGTATCTCTACGCCTTCTGCACGCTGAGAGAAAGTTTCCGGCTCTTCAAACTCGGCAGAATGCGCACTCTCCTCAAAACGGGGGAATTTTTCGAGCGGATCCCCTTCGACAAGGCGGACGTCCCCCTCACCTTCTGGCACGACGAGGAGCATTCCGTCTTTGCGCGCTTTGAGATCGCGCCCGAAGCGCTGCCCTTCGCCGAGGAATGGCTGGGCGTCGACAACGTACAAAAACAGGGCGAAAAATATTTTTCCGAGGTGACCCTTCCCGACGACGAGGCGCTCATCGGGAAGATCCTCTCCGCCGGGGCGGGCTTTCGGGTCGTCTCCCCGGAGCCGCTCGCCGAACGGGTGCGGAACGCCGCCGAACGCATCGCGAAAAGCTACCGAACGGAGGCTTAACACAGGGCGGACGCTTAAAAACAAGATAAACGCTTGAAACGAGGGAACGGCGGCGCGTTTCAATAAAAAAACACCCTTCGGCATATACTGTTGCGGGGTGTTTGTATGAAGTATCTCCTTTTTTGCGGCGGCGGGAGCGCGGGGCACGTCGTTCCCAACCTCGCCGTCATGAGCGAACTGAAACTTACCTGTAAACTCGCCTATATGGGGACGGACGGGATCGAAAAAAAGCTCGTTTCGGACCTCGGGATCCCCTTTTTCGAGGTGGACTGTCCCAAGCTCGTCCGTTCGCTGAGCCCGGAAAATCTCAAGATCCCCTTCCGGCTCGGCGCGGCGAAGAAAGCGGCTTTGGAGATCCTCTCCCGCGAAAAGCCCGACCTTGTCTTTTCCAAGGGCGGCTTTGCGAGCTATCCTGCCGTCTGCGCCGCGGCGAAACTGAAGATCCCCGTTCTGACGCATGAGAGCGACTTCTCCCCCGGGCTCTGTACCAAGATGATCGCAAAGCGCTGCAAATACGTTTTGACGTCCTTCCCGGAGACTGCAAAACTCTTCGAAAACGGGAAATGCGTCGGCTCGCCCATGCGGAAGGAACTCTTCCGCGGCGACCGCCTGCGTGCGCGAAAAAAATATTCTCTCCCGGACGATAAGCCCGTCCTGCTCGTTCTCGGCGGCGGGAGCGGCAGCCGGGCGATCAATGAAGCCGTGCGGGGACATCTTGGCGAGCTTCTGAAAAGCCGAAGGATCCTGCACCTTTGCGGCAAGGGAAATCTTCTTCAAGACCCGCCCGAGGGCTATGTCCAGCGGGAATTCGAGAGCGATATGGGCAGCGCCTACGCCGCCGCCGATCTTGTGCTCTGCCGCGCGGGCAGCAACACGGTGTTTGAGACGATCGCCCTCAAAAAACCCACGCTGTTTGTCCCGCTCGAGCGCTCTTCCCGCGGCGACCAGCTGCAAAACGCCCTCTATTTCGAACGGCGGGGACTCTGCCGGATCCTGCGCGAAAGCGGGCTTTCCACCCTTCCTTCTGCGCTCGACGCGCTCGAAAAGGACGAAATGCTGCGTTTTTCGCTCTCCGCCTGCGGGATCGCTAGCGGTACGCCCGAGATCCTTTCGCTCATCAAATCGCTTTTGCGGGAGACGGACGCCGCTCAGTCGGGCGAAAGTTTGTAGCTCTCCCCGAAGAGATCGGCTTGCAGATAGGTTTCGGGCACTTTGCCGACAAGAACGCTCTCGCAGATGAGCACTTCGGTAAGCGAGGCGAAATTGCGGGTGCTCGAAGGCATGATGATGGAGATGTCGGCGACGATCTCAAGATAAATGCTGTGCTTGGTCTGGTTGATCCCCGACTGAGTGAAATTGGAGGCGAAACGGCATTCCACGTTGGAGATGGGAATGATCTTGAGATTGATGCTCGGACCGAACCCCGCCCACGCCTCGATCCCGAAAAAGGCGCCGAGCGGCACGTTGACGCCCGCCTCGCTCATTTTCGTGAGATTTTGCTGGGACATGTATGCCGTATCGCGCGCGATCCGGTTGATCTCGAAGGAATTGGACGTAATGCCCGTGATGTTTCCCTCTGCGTCCCGGGTGATCTTGATGAGATCTTCATAGCGAACGTGGTCGGAAAGGGTGTAATAGACGGCATCGTTGACGGCGACGGTCGTGATCGAACGCATGGAGGCCTCGGCGACCGAAATCAGAATGCGCGTGATATTGACGTGCGCCAGAATGACGATCGAAACGAGAAAGAGCAGGGCAAGGGCGACCGCAATGCGCCTTTTCCATTTGTTTTTCGGGCGGCGATAGCGTTTCACACCGTATTTTATGCTTTGTCCCACCCGTTTATCACCCTTCCGCGCGCCGCCGCATAGAATGCGGTATGCCGGAATTTGAAACGATCCCCTATGACCGCAATGCGGCGCTTGCCTATGCGCGACGCTGGGCGTTCCGCCGCAATCCCGCCTTTTACGATTTTTCGCTCATCGGCGGGGACTGCACCAATTTCGCCTCGCAGGTCGTCTATGCCGGGACGAAGATCTTCAATTTGACCCCCGTTTACGGCTGGTTTTACCGCTCCTTAAACGATCGGACGGCAAGCTGGACGGGCGTGGAATATCTCTATAATTTTCTGACGACAAACCAAGGCGAGGGTCCCTTCGCGGAGGAGACGCCCCTGTCGCAGCTCGAGATCGGCGACATCGTCCAGCTCGGGAGAGAGACGGGCGATTTTTACCATTCCCCCGTCGTGGTCGGCTTCGACGGAAACGAGATCCTCGTCGCCGCGCACTCCTATGACGCGTTCGGGAGGACGCTCTCGTCCTATCGCGCCCCCGTGACGCGCGGGCTGCACATCCTCGGCGCGAGAAGAAGAACTTCCGAAACTCCTTCGGAAAAATCGTAAAGAATTTTCTTTCCCCAAGCCGTTTTTAAGTCGTTTTTGAGCCGTTTTCAAGCGTGACAAGCGGCAAGCGGCGCGCCCCGGGCTGAAAGCCCGGGGCGCTCCGCATTTTAATCAAGCATTTTATCTCAAACACAACCCGTTTTCGCCGCGGTCGAGGACGATCTCGCTTCCCGCCTCGGGATCTTTTTCGAGGATATACTTCGCGATCGGCGTCTCCGCATAGGTCTGCAAAAAGCGCTTCAACGGTCTTGCGCCGTACACGCCGTCGTACCCGTAATCGGCGATGTATTCCTTGGCAGCGTTTGTGACGGTCAAATTCAAATGCTCCGCCGCAAGCCGCGCCTTCAGCTTTTCGAGCATGAGCCCGACGATCTCTCCGACATTCGCCTTGGTGAGCGGCTTGAACATGATGATCTCGTCGAGACGGTTCAAAAATTCGGGCCGGAAGGAGCGTTTCAACAAGGCGTCAACTTGCTCCCGCGCGCTCTGGCCGATCTCGCCGTCCTCGATCCCCTCCGTGATCAGCTGGGAGCCGAGATTGGAGGTCAAAATCACGATCGTGTTTTTGAAATCGACCGTTCTCCCCTGGGAATCGGTGATCCTGCCGTCGTCGAGCATTTGCAACAGAAGATTGAATACGTCGGGGTGAGCTTTTTCGATCTCATCGAAGAGGACGATCGAATACGGGCGACGGCGGACGGCCTCGGTGAGCGTTCCGCCCTCCTCATAGCCGACATATCCGGGGGGCGCGCCAACAAGCCGCGACACCGAAAACTTTTCCATGTACTCGCTCATATCGATCCGGATGATGTTCTTCTCATCATCAAACAGACTTTCGGCGAGCGATTTTGCAAGTTCGGTCTTTCCGACGCCCGTGGGCCCTAAAAAGAGGAAAGAGCCGATCGGGCGGTTAGGTTCGGAAATGCCGACCCGCGCGCGGAGGATCGCCTCGGAGACCTTTCTCACCGCTTCGTCCTGGCCGACGACGCGGCGGTGAATCTCCTCGGGCAGGCGCAGAAGTTTTTCCTTCTCCCCCTCTTTGAGCCTCGTCACGGGAATGCCCGTCCAGCGCGCGACGATCTGGTTGATCTGCTCCCGCGTTACCTCGTCCTGGAGAAGGGCGTCCTGCCGCGTGCTCTCCTTGCGGACGGAGAGCTCTTTTTCAAGCGCGGGGATCTCTCCGTATTCCAGCCGTCCCGCCGTGTTGTAATCGCCGTGCTGTTTGGCGCTTTCCAACTCGCCGCGGAGACGGTCGAGCTTCTCTTTGAGTTCCTTTTCCGCGCGGATGGCGTCCTTTTCCGCCTCCCATTGCGCCTTCATGCCGCCGAATTTCTCTTTGAGATCGGCAAGCTCTTTTTTAAGGTCCTGCAATCTTGCGAGCGAGAGATTGTCCTGCTCCTTGGAGAGGGCGTTCTCCTCCACCTCGAGCTGGACGATCCTGCGGTGCAGCGCGTCCATTTCGGCGGGCATGGAGTCGATCTCGGTGCGGATCATCGCCGCCGCCTCGTCCACAAGGTCGATCGCCTTGTCGGGCAGGAAGCGGTCGGTGATATAGCGATTGGAGAGCACGGCTGCCGCGACGAGCGCCTCGTCATGGATCCGAACGCCGTGGAAGATCTCAAAGCGCTCCTTCAAGCCCCTCAAAATGGAGATCGTGTCCTCGACGGTCGGCTCGCCCACGAGCACGGGCTGGAAACGGCGTTCGAGCGCGGCGTCTTTTTCGATGTATTTTCGGTATTCGTCGAGCGTTGTCGCGCCGATACAGTGCAGCTCTCCCCTCGCAAGCAGCGGTTTTAAGAGGTTCCCCGCGTCCATCGCGCCCTCGCTCTTGCCCGCACCGACGACGGTGTGCAGCTCGTCGATAAAGAGAAGGATCCCGCCCTCCGATTTTTTGACTTCCTGCAAGACGGCTTTGAGCCGTTCCTCGAATTCGCCGCGGTATTTCGCGCCCGCGATGAGCGCGCCCATATCGAGGGAGAAGAGGGTCTTGTTTTTGAGCCCCTCCGGCACGTCCCCTTTG
>CANRGG010000007.1 GCA_947630115.1 uncultured Clostridia bacterium | reverse complement strand
AGAGCCCGATCCTGCGCAGCCGTGCGTAGTACTTCTCGAATAGCTTCTTGGTTTCCATGTTGTCTCCTTTCGCCGCAGAGCGGCGTTTTTCTGATTGAGAATTTAGACCTCTCCCTATACGTATCCAATTCTCACAAGGATATTTTATCACCTGAGGGAAAGCCTTGTCAATCATTTATGTTGTAATTGTGTAAATTTTCACAAAGGAAATTTTGGAACTTCGGCGAAAATTTCCTGCGATCGGGGCTGCAAAAGGGCAGATCGGCTGTTAAAACGGCCGGAAGCCGGCAAAAACGGGCAAAAGTCGGCAAAAAAATCAAGAGGCGGAGCTTTCGCCCCGTCTCTTGATGCAGTTTTGCGGTTTCTGCAAAGGAGGTAAAACTTGTTATCTTTTCAGCCCCGCATCCGCAGGTTCTTACCAATGCATATTGGTAATGTTGTTGCCTTCCGAGTCGAAGATGAGAGAACCTCCGTTATCCCGGTTGGAGTAGTTCCAATCTCTCGGCCAACTCTGGTAAGTGGTTGCCGGCGCATCGATCACGATGATCCGGTTGTTCAAGCCCACGAACGCAAACCCGGCGCACCATTCAAGGCCGTTGAAGTTGAGAACTGCGTTAGGCTTGCTTTCCGGCGTGTCGGTATCTGCGATCGCTTCCGTGCCGAAGCCGCTGCAGCCGCTGAACGCATTGGCGCCGATCGCCTTCAAGTTCGCCGGGATCTTCAGCGTCTTGAGCTTCGCACTGCTGCTGAATTCGTTCCCGCCGAAGAAGGTGATCGTATCGGGCAGGACGATTTCCTCGAGGTTCTGGCAGTAGTTGAACGCATAGGTGTTCTGCTGAGCGCCCGCCTTCGGATCCTCAAAGCCGTATTGGTTGAAGCCGACAAGCTCAGATCCGCCCTCAACCGTGATCGTGATCTTCTTGCATGCGCTGTCCGAGAAGGTGCCGTCGTAGCCGGCCTGACTGAAGTAGGTGAGGTTGCCCAGGCCGGTGATCTTCAGCGTGAATTCGTTCTCGCACTGCAGATTTGCAAACATGGCGTAACCGCCGCCGACCGCCACAGTGTCGGACATGACAAGCTCAAATTCGCTGGACTTAATTCCGTCGAACAGGTTCCAAGAGGACGAGAAGAAGAACTGATTCGTCGTCGTGACCGTGAACTTGTTGATTTCCGTGCCTGCAAACGCTGCATTTCCGACATAGGTGATGTTCTCGGGAAGTTTAAGCTCATCTTTGAGCTGGGTGTTCGCGAACCAACCGCTGTTGATACCGGTCCAAGTGCTCGGGATCCACTCGAGGCTCGAAATGCCGGTGCCTTCGAATGCGTTGTTGCTGACGCTCCAATACCCTGGCATGCTATCCATCTTGTTCGCAAAGTCATTCTGATCGAGCTTCTTGCAGCCTCGGAACGCATACTGATCAATATAGGTGAGATCTTCCCAAAGCTCGCTGCTCAGATCCTCGAGGGCCTTGCAGCCGTCGAAGCAGTAACTGCCAAGTTCCGTCACGCCCTTGCCGCCTTCGATCTTGGTAAGCTCAGTACAGTTCTGGAACACGCCGTTGCCGAGTCTTGTGATCTTGTCTCCAATCGTGAATTCGGTGAACTTCGCGTTCTGGAATGCGTAGTTCGGGAGTTCGGTGATCTCACCCTGGAATTCAACTTTCGTGAGCGAGCTGTTCGCAAAGACGTATGCGGTAAGTTTGGTAACAGAGCTCGGGATTGTGAGTTCTTTGAGCTGCGTGCAATTTGCGAACACATTGCCGCCTTGGTTGCTGCCGCCGCCCTCGCCGGGATACATGCCGGGTCCGCGCCCGTCATCTTCCTCTTCGCCGCTGCTCACTTTGCCGCCAAGCTGCGTAACATTGCTTCCGTTGAAGTCGATCTTCGTGAGCTTCGTTGCGCCCGCAAATGCGTAGTCGCCGATAACCTTCAGGCCCTTGCCGATTGTCACTTCCGTCAGATTGCTCTGCGCAAACGCATAAGGCGTAATGCTCTCGACAGTTTCCGGAATTGTGAACTTGCCGTCACCGTTTCCGTTGTAGGAGATGAGCGTCTTGCCGTCTTTGTCGTAAAGGACGCTGTTTTCGATCTTGTAATAATCGTTCTTGCTGCTGCCGTTGAGGCCGGTGAGCTGCTTCACGCCCTGGAACGCGCCCTGACCGATCGATGTGATCGTATCCGGGATCTTGAGGGAGCTCAAGCTCGTGCAGCCTGCGAACGCTTCGTCGCCAATGCTCAGAAGAGATTCGCCGAGGTTCATCGTCGACAAAGCCTTGCAATCGAAGAATGCGCGCTTGCCGATCGTTTCGGGTCTGCAGCCGTTGTTGAGGGTCACGCTCGAAAGCTTCGTGCAGTTCTCGAATGCGCTGTCGCCGATCGTCGTCACAGACTTGAAGGTGAGCTTGTCGAGCGTCGAGCACCCGAAGAATGCGCGGGAGCCGATCGTCGAAGCAGAGCCGAGCTCGAAATTGTTCAGCGCTGTGCAGCCTTCAAATGCGCTGCTGCCCACGCTGTCCAATGCGCTCGAAACGGTTACGCTGGTAAGTTTGCCGCAGCCCTTGAACGCTTCGCTCGGAATGTTGGTGACGTTCGAAAGGGTGAGCGAGGTGACCTCCGCGCAGTCGCTGAACGCCGCGTTGCCAAGCGAGGAAACTGCGGTGAAGCTCACGCTGTTTTTAAGCGCTTTGCAGCCGAAGAATGCATTCGGGCCGATCGCGGAGACTTTCGTCATGTTGCTCGGGATCTGCGTGAGTTTTTCGCAGCCGTAGAACATGTTCTCGGGGATCTCGGTCGCATTGTCGAGGCCTTCGACCTTGGTAAGCGAAGCGCAGCCGCTGAACACGCCCTTGCCGAGGAGACGAACGCTGCTCGGAACGTTGATCTCCGTGAGTGTGGAGTTTGCAAACGCCTGGTCGCCGATCTCGTTGAGTTTCTCGGGAAGGCTGATGGTCTTGATCGAGCTGTTCATGAACGCGTTCGCTTCGATCGCCGTCACGGTGCTCGGAATTTCGATCGTGAATTCCGGGCAAATAATGCCGGAGAAGGCGCCCTCGCGGATGGCCGTGATCTTGCCCTTCGTCGGAAGGGTGACCTTCTTGAGTTTTGCAAGGCCCGCGGTGTTCGCATTGCTGTAGGTGAGATAGCCGGGGACCTCCGTCAGGCTTCCGTTGAGCACGATCTCTTCGAGGTTCGCGCAGCCATAGATGAGCGGGTTCGGCGTTCTGCCGTCATACCCGAAGATGTCGCCTGCGTCGAAGTTGCCGCTCGGGAAGGTGATCTTCTTGAGTGCACGGTTCGAACGAATGAGCGGTCTTCTCATCTTGACTTCGTTGGTCGCCTCGCTCAGGTCGATTTCTTCGAGCGCAGAGGAGTCGAAAACGCCACCCGCGATCGAGCTGAGACGATCGCCGAAAGTGATCTTCTTGATGCCGGAGCCGTTGATGATGCCCGCGCTGTAGATGCCGTTGGTGCTGAAGCCGAAGATCCTCGTGTTGAGGTACAAGCCCTTGTCCTCTTCGCCCTCTTTTGCGCCGAAGCTGGTGAGCGAGCTGCAGTCAACAAACGCATACCCGCCGACGAATTCAAGCGTCACGCCATCCGGAATGATCAATTCTTTCAGCGCGCTGCAACCCTGCACAAACGACGTCGGAATGAGGTTGATCGACTTCGGAAGCGTCAACTTCGTGAGCTTCTTGCAGTTTTCAAAGAGGCTGGTGCCCTGGATCTGGACGGTGCTGCCCTGAAGGTTTTCAAGGTCAAGGCCGTTGGTGTTCAGCGGGAACACGGTGCCTTCGGGAAGCTCGATCTCGGTGATCGCAGTTTCCTTGAAGTTGCCGGAGCCATAGATTTCGAGAGGCTCATCCGCGCCGCGCTCTTCGAAGGTGACAGTCTTCAAAGTGCTGGTCATGAAGGCGTTACCGGTCAGTGCGGTCACGTCGCCGCTCGCTTCGTTCTGTCCGAAGTAACGGACGGACGCGGGAACGGTGATCTCCTCGACCGCAGTTCCGACGAGGAAGTTCGCGCTGATGCGCTCCAACCCTTCGGGAAGTTTGATCGTTTTGAGTTTCGGGCAGCCGGTGTCGCGCTTGAACGGAACGTTGCCGAGCGTCTTGGTGCCGTCTGCGAAGGAAATGGACTCGAGGTTTGCGTTGTCGCCGTAAGCCTGGTTGCCGCCGCTTTCGATGACGCCGAATGCAAGGCTCTTCACGCCGCAGTTGAAGAACGCGTGCTCGCCGATCGTGTTGACGTCGCTCTTCGAAAGGTCAAGATCGACCCCGGTGAGGTTTGCGCCTTCGAAGGCATAGCGGTAGACCGTCTTGACGCCGTCGAAGAGGCTCGTGAACTTCGCAAGATCAATTTCGCCGTCCTCGTTCTTATCGACCGGTCTTCCTGCCGGGTAAGCAATGAGGGTCTCGCCGTTTGCGTCGTAGAGAACGCCGTTCTTGACGCTGTAATAGTTGCTGGGCTTCTCCATCTTGAACTCTTTGAGGTTCGTGCAGCGGATCTCCCCGTTGATGAGAATGTACTCGTTGGTGGGACCGTAGTCGAGACTTGCAGGGATCGTGACGGTCTCGAGCCCGGAGTCCGCAAACGCATAGTTGCAGATGGTGGTGACGCTGTCGGGGAGCTCGAGGTTCTTCAAGCCGGTGCAGCCGAAGAACGCGCCGGTGCCGATCGTCTGGAGCGAAAGGTTGTCGTTGAAGTCGATCGCCGTAATGCCGGTGCAGCCGTGGAACACGCCGATCGAGACATTGTCCTTTCTGCCCGGGCCGTAGGTGTCGTCCCGGATGAGGCTATAGGTCAGATCAGGGTCATTGACAGGCAAGCCCGTACTGCCGGTGGCGGACTGCGGCGTATAAGGTCCGCCGAGGCTTTCAAGGAATCTCGGAAGCTCGAACGTGCCGGTAAGGCCGGTGCAGCCGAAGAACGCGCCGTCGCCGATCACATCCACTTTGGACTCTCCGCTGCCCCAGCTGAACGTCGTAAGATCGGTGCATTCACGGAAGGCGTTGTTGCCGATCGTATCAATGATGCCGTTCAGGGTGATCTTTGTGGCCTTGGAACTTCTGAACGCATTGTTGCCGATCTCTTTGAGGTTGGTCTTGGTGAAGTCAAACTCGGTGATATTCGCGCCTCTGAACGCGTTCGCGCCAATCTCTGCGAGGCTGGAGTCGCCATCGTTTTCGCCGCCGAAGCTGAAGCTCTTCGCCGCGAAGTTACCAAATGCGTAAGACTCAAGCGTCGTGACCGTTTCGGGCAGTTTGAAATCTTTTTCCGCAAAGCCGATGCAGCCGTAGAACGCATAGGAGCCGATCGTCGTGAAGCTATTCGCTCCGCCTGCCGTGCCGCCCGCGGAGGGCCATTCGATCTCATTGAGCGCCGTGCAGCCGTAGAACATGCCGCTCGGAACGCGGGTCATACCGCTGGGAAGTTCGACCTTTGTAAGCGTCGAGCAGCCGTAGAACAGGTAGTAACCGATGTTCTGAAGTCTGGTGGGAAGCTCGATTTCCGTAAGCGCGCTGCAGTTGTTGAACACATACGCGTTGGCGTTGTAGTTGCCTGCGTCGCCGGGCTCGCCCATGCTCAGGATCTTGCCGTTGCCGCTATCTTCTTCGAACTCGACTTTGGAAAGCTGTTTGCAGCCGCTGAACGCATACGAATGGATCTTCGTGACGGACGCAGGGATTTTGATTTCCGAGATCTTGGTGCTGCTGAACGCATACGAACCGATTTCGTCGACCTTGGAAGAATTCTCGAACGTGATCGTTTTCACGTTGCAGCCGTTGAATGCGTTGTCGCCGATCTTCGTGACATAGTCCGGGATCTCGATCTTGGCCTCTGCCGCCGAGGAGCTAAAGACGCCCTTGAATGCGTTCGGATCGATCTCGGTGTAGCTGGTGCTGCTCTCCGGGAACTTGATTTCTTTCAAATTAGCGTTCGTGCAGCCGCTGAATGCGCTCGCGCCGATCGTTTTCAAGCTCTTGGGAAGGGTGATGACACCGTCCTGGCCCGTAAGGGCACTGCAGCTGTTGAATGCGCTTGCACCGATTTCTTCGATGCTGTCGCAAAGTGTGAGGGTGCTCAGAGCGGAGCAGTTGGTGAATGCCTTTTCGTCGATCTTCTGAACGCCGCCCGACATTTCCACTTTCGTGAGCGCGGTGCAGTACTCGAATGCATTTGCACCGATCTCTTTGACGCCGCTGCCGAGATTGACTTCGGTGAGCGCGGAACATCTCAAAAAGACGTTGGTCGCTTTTCCGTCCTTGATCGACTGCTCGCTACCGATGACAAGGCCATTGTTGCTGCCGTTGACGGTGAACTTGGTGATCGCAGAACGTTCGAACGCGCCGTCCTCAATGCGCTTGACGCTGCTCGGGACGCTCATGTCGCCGTTTTTCGAAGGAAGTGCAAAGAGTAGGGTGGTCTTACCCTTGTTATAGAGGACGTTTCCACTCTCCAACTCGAGGTATTTTGCACTATTTTCAAGCGTGAGCTTAATGTTCTTTGCCAAACTATTCTGACGATTTCCGAATGCCAACGAACTGATACTCTCGCAGTTTGCAGGGATCTCGAAACTCGTCAAACTCGTGCCGCCGAATGCGTTAGCCGCAATCGTGAGCTTGTTCGACGAAGTGCCGCCCTCAAACTTGATGGAAGTGAGGCCGCTATAATTGAATGCATTTTCGCCGATCGACTCGACAGACTTGGGAAGCGTCGCAGACGTCAAGCTGTAGTCATAAGCGAACGCACTTGCCCCGATCGTTTCGACCTTCTTGGGAAGATCAATGACCGTAATGCCGGCGCCTTCAAACGCATGATCTCCGATCGTTTCAAGGTTGCTCTGTTCCTTATTCGCAAAAGTAATGTTCGTGAGCTGGCTTGCCTGATAGAATGCGTTCTCCGAGATCGTCTCGATCGATTTTGCGATCGTGATCGTCTGAACCGACGTACCGCTGATCGCGTTCGAAGGAATGACCTTGACGCCGTCGCTGAATGTGACCGAGTTCAGCGAAGAGCAGTTGCTGAACATACCATTTGTTTCGATATCGGAGCTGATCGAAACCGACGTGAGCGACGTGCAGTTCATGAATACGTTGCTGCCTGCGGTCGTGACCTTGCTGCCGAGCTTGACAGTTGTAATTCTCGTATCCGCGAATGCGTAGCTGCCGAGGCTCGTCACGGTGTCGGGAAGATCAAGCTTGTTAATTCTCGTGTTCCGGAATGCGCTGTCGCCGATCACGGAGAGCTGGCTGCCCGACTTAAACGTAAGCCCGATCATGTTGGCTTCATAGAACGCTTCATTGCCGATGGTCGTGACGTTCTTCGGGATCTCGACGTCGAGAATGTTGCTGTGATAGAACGCGCCGCCGCCGATCTGCACCAAGCTGTCGGGCATATCGAAATCGGTAAGCTGGGACGCGCCCTTGCGGGTCATATAGAGGAACCTGCCGGGCAGCGTGGTAACGCCCTTGGGAAGTTTAAGGGTTTCGAGCGCGGTGCAGTCCTCGAACGTGCTGCCGACAAGACCGGTTGCGTCGCCCTCGGCAAGTGCCATAGCGTCGCCCGCGGTCGCCGTGCCGATGCCGTCGAACGTGATGTTATTGCTACCCTTGAAGGTGATTTCCGTCAGACCGGTCGCGCCCTTGAACGCTTCGGTTCCGATGTAGGTGACGGACGCGGGGATCTCGAGCTTCGTCAGATAGACGTTGCCGCGGAACACGTAGGAACCGATCTTTTGAAGCGTTTCGGGAAGTTTTCCGGTGAAGTCACTGCTCTTCGAGAAGAACGTAAGGTCGACTTCCTGCTTGGAGTCGTTCAATCCGTAGATCGCGCCGTCTCTGCTAATGTAATGATCGCCGCCGTCCTCGACGGTAACGTCGTTCGTGGAAATGCCTTCGAACGAACCGTATTCGATCTTGCTGACGTGCTTGGGAAGCTGGATCTTTGTAAGCGCGCTGCACTCAGAGAATACTTCCATGCCGATCTCAAGCTTGGTTCCGCCGCTGCGGAAGGTAACTTCTTTGAGTTCGAAGCAGCTCTGGAATGCCTGCGGGCCGAGCACTTCGAGGGTCTCGGGAAGTTCGAGCTTTTCCATGTAGATCAGTCTGTAGAACGCAAGTTCGCCGATCTTCGTGACATTGCTGCCCTCTTCGAAAATGACGTCCGTCAAAACGTCGCAGCTTGCAAATGCACGCCGAGCGATCTCGAGTTCGGAAGCCACGCCGCTGGCCGAAGCCTTGAAGGTAACTTTGCGGAGGCTGTCGTTGTTGTAGAAAGATTCTACACCGATGTAGGTGACCCAACCGGGAACCTCGAGCTGGGTGAGGACGGTGGAACCGGAGAACAGATAGTCGCCGATGCCGGTGACGCCCGCGGGGATGGAAAGGCTGCCCACACGAAGCGTTTCAGGGACATAGATCAGGTTACCCTTATACGCAAGCATGCCTTCCGCCGCGCTGAAATCCTTGCCCGTTCCTACCATATTGATGGTTTCAAGACGAGGGCAGTTGACAAAGACGTTCGCTTTGCCGTTGTTGACAGAATCCGATCCGCTGTCCGCGCTCGCGGTTTGACCGAAGGTCTTAAGCTGCGTCGGGAAGGTGACGGATCTGAGCGACGTGCAGTTCACAAACGTGCGGGTGTAGATCGTAAGTTCCGCACTGCTTTCTGTCGCATTCTCAAAGACGACTTCTCTCAGATAGTTGCAATCCATGAACGCTTCGTTATAGATATTCGTAACGGAAGCGGGGATCACGATCTTCGAGATCTTCGTTCCGGCAAAGATGCCGTCACGAAGTTCGGTGATGTCGCTGGGCATTGTATAGTCGCCCGTCCTGCCCATAGGATAGATCGCAAGCGTCCAAGCGGTACCGGAGTTGAGCTCCGAGATAACGCCGTACGAGTCGGTTCTGTAAACGATATCCTGGCTTGCAGCACCCGCCGCATAGATCTCGAACGATTCGAGGCGCGAGCAGCCCTGGAATGCAAGTTTGCCGCCGATGTTCGTGACGGTATCGGGAATACGGATCTTTCTCAGGCTCGTCGCATTCAGGAATGCGTAGCCGGGGATCGCCTTGACGGGGATCCCTTCATATTCGCCGGGGATCGTGACTTCGTCGACAAGGACAAGCCCGGGACCAGCGGAAACGGAGTAGTAAGCGTCCTCCTCTCCGGCCTTCATAAGCGTGTACTGGAGAAGTTTTGCGAAGTACGCATACACGGGCGCCTCGTTTTCGAGCACGTTCCAAGTAATAAGGCTCTTGCCGTTCTGGTCAGTAAATCTCGTGCCGCGGCCGTCCTTCTTGCTGTACCAGCCGAGGAACACGACCGAGCTGTTCGGCGCGTCGGGAACGATGAACTGGAAGTTCTTGCCGAAGTAAACTTCATCGGTATGAGGTTTGTTCGGATCTTCATCGCGCGAGTCGCCGTAGACGTACTTGACGGTGTAAAGCATGGAATCCCAGCCGGCGAAGAACACGCTGTCGCCCGTCTGGAGATAGTATTCGCTGTCGATCTTTGCGCCGTTCTTTTCTGCGCCGCCGGGGGTGTTGTACCATGCGTCGAAGGTAAAGCCGGGACGAGTGGTCGTCGGAAGGTCGAGCTTGTCGCCGTAAACGACGTACATGTTGGGAACAGGCTCGCCGCCGCGGGTATCGAATTCGATCGTGTTGGCAAAGACCTCCATCGTGGCCCAATCGGAGCCCGCCATGTTCGCTTCGTCGTCATAGAACCTGACCGAAAGGGTGTTGACGCCCGCACGGGTGAGCTTGACGCGCACGGAGTTCTCGCCGTTTTCGATCATCGGCATGGACGTGCCGTTGATCTGAACTTCGTAATAGGTGACGCCGATGACGTGTCTCCAGGAGAGCACGCCCGCCGTGTACTGGAGCGAAGAGGAAAGCGCGAAATAGCGCATGTCGATCGCGTCGCTGTACAGGGAGTTCGCATTCGGGTCGTCGCCGACCTGAGCCTGAACTTCCGCCACGTAGTCACGTGCGACGACCCATTCAAGATCGGTGATCTTGGAAAGATCGTATTGGCTCTCATTCGTGCTGTATGCTTTGCCGCCGATCCGAACGACATAGGAAGCTGCGTTCGCGACAGGATCCCACGAAAGAACGGTGCCGAGGAGCCGGAAGTTGGTCGGCGTTCCGATCGTGGGCTTGTTGTAGGTGAACGTCACAGGTTCGGGCGAGTTGTAGCCCTTCGTCTTGGCGTAGATGTTCACCGTGATCTCGCCTCTGCCGCATTCTTTGAGGCTGTAGCTCGTCGCGTTGCCGACATCGACAAGACCATGGTTATGGTTCGTGTCGGAGCAAGCGATCGAAAGGACATAATTCGTTGCGTTTTCGACGGGATCCCAAACGAGGGTCTGGGTCGCTTCGTTGACGCGGATGTTGGTGACGACGCCGAGGTTCTGCTCAAAGGCAAATTCCTTCGAGACGGATTCGGAGTAGCCGTTCGCGCGCGCCGTAACGCGGAATTTGATACCGCCCGGCTGCATGGTGCAATTCGCGAAGTTGTAGTAGGTGGAATTGCCGTTGCTGAGCGCCGAATGGTCATGCTTCTTGTTGCCGCAGTCGATGCTGAGAATGTATTCGTTCGCATTCTCGACCGCATTGAAGAGCAGCGTGGAAGGAGCGACAACTTCGAACAGCGAAACTTTCGCAAGCGCCTTGTTCTTCCAATGGAGAACGACTTCGTTCGCGTTGTTCGCGGTGTTCGTGGTGGTCGCAAGAACGCTCACCGTGTAATCGCCGGCGGGAGCGGACTTAAAGTCGACGGGATAGTTCGTCGAAGTCGTCGTGCCGTTCTCGATCGCCGTGAAGCCGGAAGGACCGGTGACTTTGACCGTATAGGAGTTCGCACCGACCGCATTCCAGGAAATCCCGCTCTCGTTGATCGTGACGCGGGGCGTCGGAAGTTTGCCGGCGTTCGTGCTCTTCTGTTCCCAATTCGCATAGAGGGTGACATCCTCTTTGAAGATGGTCTCCGTGTCGACTGCATAGGAAAGCTGTGCGGGATCGTCATACTGGCTGACGTACCAGCCGATGAACGTCCAACCGTCTCTGACGGGATCCTTCAGATCGAAGATCCTGCCGCCGACGGTCTCCTGCTCTTCCCACTGCGGCGCGCCGTCATAGTTGAGGTTGAAGTTCACCTTGAAACCGGAGGTGCCGATGCCTTCGCCCCAGCGGGCATGAAGGGTCATCTCCCCCGTGACGGGCTGCGTGCCGAAGAGGAACGGCGTCTGATACTCGGCGTCCATGTACCAGCCGAGGAAGTAAGAGCCCTCCTTTACGGGATCGTCGATCTTGCCGAGCGTTTTGCCGTTGATCACGGTCAAAGAAGAAATGGCATTCCCACCGTGCGTATCGAAACTCACGGTGTAATACTCCTTCTTCAAAAATCTCATTTCAAGACCGTTATATGTAAGCGTGATCACCTTGCCGGCAAGCCGAGCCTCGATCGTCTCTTCGTACGGCTTGCTGAACATGAGTGTCAGCTTTTCCCCGTCCAGCGTATAATCGCCGGCACGGTTGATCTCCCGCATGAGAAGGGTAAACCTATTCCCGTTGCTCAACGAAAGGTCGTACTCGTCCCCTTCCGAAGCGTCGAAGTAATAAGTTCCCGTCTCAGCCCCTTCGCTGCCACTGACGTCGACATTGGGCCCGGGATTCTTGGGTTTGCATGAAGCAAATGCTACTAAGCTGAGAGCAGCTGTTAGGACAAGTAGCAATGTAATCCATACTTTCCGTTTCATATTACACTCCTTCACTTTATAGTTTGTTTTATTATAAGTCATCCGAGGGGGTTCTGTCAATATGATTTCACAAAATAATATCATAAATTTTTCTTAAACGGTTCATAAAATTTCCTTATAGTTTTCACCATTCTGTCACAAATTCCATAATCTTGTGGCTTTTATCATATTCAAACACAAAATATCGGCTTTTTCCGACAAAAAAAGGACCGAATTGTGAAAATTCGGTCCTGTGAAAATTTTTTTATGATCGCTCTTCCAGGGCGGAAAGGGCGGCGCGGAGGGCTTTCAGGCCTTCCAAGGGGTCGAAAATGCCGCTGGTCGCCTTTTCCATCGGACAGATCCCGTCCCCTTTGCGATTGACGACGTTCCGAACGCGGGTCCCGTATTCATAATAGATGTCGTGCGCGCGAAGGACCTCCTCGGCGCTCTCGCTGAGCACACCCGCATAGAGGTTCTCGAGCCCGAGCAAGGCGTATAAGAGCGCCGCGCCCCTGCCCACGACCTTATCCGCGGCGGAAAATCCCGCAAGCGTTTTTCCCGAATCGTAAAGGGCCAGCAGGGGCTTTACGCCGCGCCGGACGTCGCAGACCGTCTCCTGTCCGCGGACGAAAACGCAGGTATATTCGGGATGTTCCCGCAAAAGCGCCTCGGCGCGCTGAAGATCGGGACGTCCCCCGTTGATCGAATCAGTCACGGCGCAGTTTTTTCTCCGCCCAAAACAGGATGAGCGGGATGAGGATCCATTGCAGCGACAAGCCCGGGAGCCCCGCAAGAAGGCTGGTCCAGATGACGGAGACGGGCAGAGGAGAGCCGAACGCATACACGCCGATCAGAATTGCCAGCGCGCGGATCGCCCTGCCGGCGATCTGGGCAGCCAGAAGGCTGACAATCACGGGAACGCGGCCCTTGCCGAAACGGGTGAAGAGCCCCGTCGTAAGCCCATAGACGCAAAGTTCGATCATCATAAAGGGCAGCATGGCAAGCGCGGGCATGGCCTCGCCTGCCGCCGACGTCAGGGCAAAACTGAGAAGCGGGCTTAAAGCTCCCGCCGCGGCCCCCGCGGCGCCGCCTGCGAAATAGCCGACGAGAAAGATCGTCAAATGCATGGGCAAAAAGGTCTCGCCGAGGGAGGAGCCCATGTCGGACAGCATGCCGAGCAGATGAAAGATCTGCGGCAGGGCGACGGAAGCGAGGACGGCAAGCGCCGCTGCGGCGACCTTCGCCCGGACCGTTTTGCAAAGAAAGACGTTTTGTTTGGTTTTTTCCATGATTTCTCCTTATTTTGATCATTTATTCTCGAAATTTACTCACTTATTCTCGAAATGCGCGGCGACCTCTTTGAGAAGTTTCCGGATCCCGAGGTGCTGGGGGCAGACGCTTTCGCATTTGCCGCATTCGATACAGTCGCTTGCCCTGCCGCGCGTCCGCGTGTAGGTGCTGTAATAGACCGCGCTGTTCCAATCCCGGTTGTTGTAGCGTTTGTTCTGGTTCATGCAGGAAAAAAGCTCGGGAATGGGGATCCCCTTGGGACAGCCGCTCACGCAATAGCGGCAGCCGGTGCAGGGAATGGTGTCGCCGCGCAGAAGCTCCTCTCTCACCCGCGCGATCGCCGCATGCTCCTCCTTCGAAAGCGGCTTGAAATCGGACATGGTTTGCAGATTTTCGGTCATCTGCGCGAGATTGCTCATGCCGGAGAGGGTCATAAAGACGCCCTCAAAGCCGGCGCCGTAGCGAAGCGCATAGCTCGCATTGCTGCCCGTTCCGAGCGAGCGCAGGATCTTGTCCGCCTCGGGGGTGAGATTGACGAGCATTCCCCCTTTCACGGGCTCCATGACGACGATGGGCTTGCCGTGCTTTCTGCAAACTTCGTAGCAAAGCCTTGACTCGACGCTCGGATTTTTATAGTCGATGTAATTGAATTGGATCTGCACGAGCTCGATCTGCGGGTATTCGGTGAGAATTTTATCGAGCACCTCCGCCTTGTCGTGGAAAGAGATCCCGACATGGTGCACAAGCCCCTCCTCTTTGAGGCGAAACGCCGTCTCATAGGCATGACAGCTCTTGTATTTCTCGAAAAACACCGCGTTTTGCGCATGCATGAGATAAAAATCGAAATAATCGACGCCGCAGCGCTCGAGCTGCAAGTCAAACAGCGGACGGATGTCCTCCTCCTTGTGGAAAAACATGGAGGTCAGCTTGTTCGTGAGCGTATAGCTCTCGCGCGGGTGACGCTTGGCAAGACATTCGCGGATCTCCGTCTCGCTCTTGCCGTCGAGATATCCATGCGCCGTGTCAAAATAATTGAAGCCCGCCGCAAGAAAGGCGTCCGTCATGCGGCAGAACTCCTCCCGGTCCACTTCGCCGTCCTTCATGGGAAGACGCATGCAGCCGAAGCCGAAATTCTTCTTTACTTTTTCGAAAGTTCCCATCGTTCCTCCTGTTTGGTCTTTTTCGACCGCTTTTTTCGATTGGTTTGACAGAACGCCGCCGACGGCTGTGCCGTCGGCGGCGTAATCGCTCTTTTAAGGAAGCCGCGGCTTATGCCTCCGCACCCGCGTTGCCGCTGCCGTTGCCGTTCAGGAAATCTTCCTCAGTCCCATCATAATCCACATAGGGAGGAATGCCCTGAGAAGAGATCAGATACTTGAACTTCAATTCGGTGTCGTCAAAGTATCTGATGAGGTAGCTGCGGCGCTGCCAGTTCGCCTCATTGCTATCGACGACCGTTCCATCTTCCTTGACCAAGCCGTCATTGAAGTCCCAACGTTCGCCCTTGACGAATTTATTCCCGTCCATGAACTGAGCCTTGGTGCCGCTATACTTGACGACCCGAAGTTTGTAGCAGTTCGCAAAAGCCGTGTTCCCGATCTTGGTCAGACCGCGACCGAGCGTCAGATCCTCCAGCGACACGCAGCCGTAGAAAGCGTTGACCCCGATCTCATTGGTCTCACTTCCCATCTCAACCTTTTGGAGTCTGTGGCAGAGCATGAACGCGCTGGTTCCGACTCTCTTCACCTTATTGAGGTTGATCTCGGTCAGGGTGGCGCACATTGCAAACGCCCAGTTGCCGACCGACACCGCCTTGTCGGGGATCTTGGAGTCCTTGCAGCCGAGAATGATCTGATCCTTGTTCTCGTCGCCGTTTCTCGTCAAAATGCAGTTACTGCCCTCGACGGTATAATAGGTCATGTTGTTCTTATCGACGGTGATCTTGCTGATCCGATCGCAATGAGCGAAGGCAAGCATGCCGATCGAGCTGACCTTACGGGGGAAATCAAGCGATTCGAGCGCCGTGTAGGAGAGGGAGCCGCCCTGGATCTCGCTGACGTTCTGCCCGAACGTCACCTCCTTGAGCCCTCTGCATTCTCTGAAGGTATCCTGCGGGATCGTCGTGATGAAGTTGTTGATCGAAAGCCGCGTGATGAACGCACAGCCCGCAAAGGCTTCCTTCTCGATCCCGCGAACGGGAAGCGTTTTGTCCCCTTCCGTATGGTTTGCGGGAATGACGAGCGTCATCATCTTGTTATATGTAACGGGAGCATAGTTTGTCGTGCCGTCCGAATTGGTCGTCGTCTCGCAAAGTTCGCCCTTTTCGTTCACATTCAGGATCTCTCTGCTCTTCAAGTTGCTATCTCCATTGATAACTGTGGGATCCTGATAAGTATAAACGTTTCCGGCCTCGTCGAGGATCTGGCCCTTTTCGTTCTTCTTGTAGCCCTTCACGGTGAAATAGGTGCCGTCCGCGGAGACCTGATAATCAAGGTTCAGCGTGTCGTCAAGTCTCGGCTGATGGCAAACGGAGCAAATATAGGAGCCGTCGGCCTGCTCTTGCCAAGTGTGATCGGTCATCGGCTTGAGGTTCTTTTCGCCTTCCTCATAGCCGCAGCGGGAACACTTCTGATATTCGTCCCAGCCTTCCTGGTAGCAGTTCGCCGTCTGCGCGGGAATGGTCGTCATGCTATGACCAAGCTTCGGGCGACGTTTTTCTTCCTTGTTCGTCGCCTGGCACTTGGAGCAATAGAAATATTCATCCCAGCCGTCCTCGGTGCAGGTAGGATCCTGCGCGGGATAGATCCTCAGGCTGTCTTGCGGATGTCCGATCGCAGGAATGACTTCCTCTTCGACGTTCCCGCCGTCCGCGATCTTGGGGCAGTTGGGGTCGGTGCAAGTTCTTCTTCTCAAACCCGGCTCGTCGCTGCATTCTTTTGCCTCTTTGACGATCACCCATTCGCTCCAGGTATGCTCATGCCTGCGCGTATTGCCTTCCTCCGGATCGACGGGCGGCTTCACTTCGCCATTGTTATCGCCGCAGCCCGCAATCGCGAACGCCATACAGAGAACGGACAAGATCGCAAGCAAGACCAACCAGAATCTCTTTGTTTTCATTGCTGTTTCCTCCTGTTTTCGTTTTTTTCGTTTTTGTCTTTCGCCCTGCGGAAGGTTCCCCCTTCATGCAAAAACAAGGCAACAGACTATGATACGTATTTATCATATCATATCAAACGGGAAATTGCAAGTGTTTTTTCGAAAAAATGAAGTTCCTTCTCTGTGAAATTTTACAAGAAATGCCCGTTTTTCGGGAAAAATTTTCAAATCATATCGAAAAGATCGGTAAAAGAGCGCGGCTCGGCGCCCGTTTTCTCCGAAAAATAGGCGGAAAGCAGCCGGAGCGCGCGCAAATTTCCGTCCCGTTCGGGGAAAAGCTCCCCTTTGAGCGCCGAACGGACGGCGGAATAGGTGATCTCGCTCGCGGGGACGCCCTTGCCGCAGCCGCCGCAGGAAAAGGCGCCGCAGGAGAGTTCGAAGCGCATTCTGCCGAAGAGTTTTTTCTTGCAATAGGGACAGGTTTCCTCCGCGCGGACGGGATAGCCCGCGAACGCCAGCGCACGGATCAAAAAGAGAACAAGGACGGCGGCGGGGTCGTTTCCGCAGAGTTTTTCAAGCGCGTCCGCCGCATACACGAGCAGAGCGCGACTGTCCATTCCCTCGAATGCGAGCAGATCGCAGCATTCCGAGATCGCCGCCGCCGCATAAAACGCGGCGAGATCTTCCCGCAGCGGGAAAAACCCGTCGTGGAGGGACGCCGAAACCACCGTGTATCTTCCGCTCTTTTCCGCGAGGACGTATTCGGCAAAACAAAAAGGCTGGGCGGCAAATCCGAGTTTTGCGCCCGCCTTTCTCACCCCCTTCATTTTGGCGCCGATCTTCCCGAGATCGGCCGTGAGAAGGGTGATCATTCTGTCGTTTTCGCCGACGTCCGTGCTCCGAAGGACAAGGGCGTCCGTCTTGATCTCCATGTTCAATCCTTTAACTGTTTATAAAGCATGTAATAGGTGACGTTTCCCGTCTTTTCGAACATTTCCCAGGCGATGTCCCGCGCATGCTTTTCCCTGCCCGGCTCTTCCTCGCGCATCCTCGTTCCCCCCTTCCCTTTCAGTATGGGGAAACGCCCTCATCTTATGCGCGGCGCGCCCGAAGAAAGCGGCCTCATTCTTCGTTCTTACACTTCGCTTTTATTCTTCGTTGCCCGAATAGCCCAGCTCGCGCAGGAGCCCGCCGCGGTCCCGCCAATCCTCGCGCACCTTGACATAGGTCGTCAAAAACACCTTTCTGCCCAGAAATTTTTCCATATCCTGCCGTGCAAACGACGCCGCCTCTTTGAGTGCCCTGCCCTGTTTCCCGATGAGGATCGCCTTATGGTTGTATTTTTCACAGACGATATCGAGCGAGATCTCCGCCACGCCGTCCTCGCGGACCTCGAACTTATTGACGACGACCGCCGCCCCGTGCGGGATCTCTTTTTCGTATTTGAGCAGGATCTTTTCGCGCATGATCTCGGCGATCATGAATTTTTCGCTCTTGTCGGAGACGATGTCCTCCGGAAAGAGGGGCTCCCCCTCCGGCAACATCCGGAAGATCGCCTCCTCGAGTTTTTTGAGATTTTTCCCCTTCCGCGCCGAAACAGGGCACACGTCCTGCGAAATGCCCGCCTCGAACAGCCTTTTGACGTCCTCGGGGATCTTTTCCGCGGGCATGATGTCGATCTTGGTATAGGCGATCAACATCGGGAGCCCGAGCGCCGCATATTTCCCGATGAGCTCGAAATCGCTCTCTTCGAGCGGATTGTGCCCGTCGAGGACATAGAGGATGGCGTCCGCTTCCTTGCCGGTGTTCTCCGTCGTTTTCATCATGAGGCTCGTGAGCTCGTTCCGCTTGCGGTAGATCCCGGGCGTGTCCGCAAAGACGATCTGTCCCTGTTCGCGGTTCAAAATCCCGAGGATCCGGTCCCTCGTCGTCTGCGGTTTGGGGGAGACGATGGCGACCTTCTCCCCCACCAAAACGTTGATGAGGGTGCTTTTTCCCGCATTCGCCTTGCCGATGACGGCAACCGTCCCGCACTTCATTTTCCTTCCTCCCCGTCGACGGAAAGTCCCATTTTCCGCAAAACTTCCTCCTCTTTTGCGCGCATTTCCGCCCGCTCTTCCTCCGTTTCGTGGTCGTATCCGAGGCAGTGCAGCACGCCGTGCACGGCAAGATAGAAGAGTTCACGCTCAAAGGAGTGTCCGTACTCCTCCGCCTGTTCTCTCGCGCGCTCCTTGTTGATGACGACGCTCCCGATGAGGAGCCTGTCCGCTTCGTCGAGTTCTTCCGCATGCTCTTCGGACGAAATGAGCTGCCCTTTTATGCCCTCCATGGTCGGAAAACTCAATACGTCTGTGATTTTGTCGATACCGCGCTGCGACAAATTGAGGGCGCGGATCTCCTCCCCGTCCACGAACACAAGCTCGAAGAGGAGCGGCCTGTCCGCCTCGGCGATCCCCGAAAGCGCCCCGCAGAGCCGTCGGACGTCCTCTTCGGGAAGCCCTTCGCAGTCGGCAAAAAACTCAGCTCTCGTCATGCGGCTCCTCCTCGTCCTTGACCGCCTGCCGCGCGCGGTTGAAGCGGATGGACGGATATTTCACCCGGTGGTGATGGACGCCCGAAAGCGCGTCCACAAGGCTGCCCTTGATGACGGAAAGATCGCGCATGGTGACGGCGCAGTCGGAGAATTGATCGAGGTCCATTCTCTCCTCGATGATGGTCCGGACAACCCGTTCCACATTCTCGGGCGAACGGTCTTTCAAGCTCCGCGCCGCGGCCTCCGAAGCGTCGGCGATCATGATAATCGCAGAGATCTTGCTGCGCGGGGTGGGACCCAGATAGGAATAATCCTCGATCCTCGAATCTCCCCCCGAAAGACGCATGGCCTTGTCGTAGAAATATTTGATGGGAAGGGTGCCGTGGTGTTCCCGCGCGACGTCGGCGATCTCCTTGGGCAATCTGGCGTTGATCAGAAGTTCGTACCCGTCCTTTGCGTGCGAGCGGATGATGTCCGCCGAAAGTTCGGGCGTGAGCTCGTCATGGACGTTGTATCCCTGCTGGTTTTCGGTGAAACAGTCGGGCTCTTTGAGCTTCCCGACGTCGTGATAGTACGCGGCGGCGCGGGCGAGCTCGGCATTCTCGCCGATCGCGATCGCGCAGGTCTCGGCAAGCTGCGCCACAATGAGGGAATGGTTGAACGTCCCGGGCGCTTCGGAGCGGAGCCGCTGGATGAGCGGCATGTTCGGGCTCGTCAGCTCCCTGAGACGGAACACCGTGAGCCGTCCGAACACGACCTCGAAAAGCGGCATGAAGCAGAGCGCGAGCGCCGTCGACAAAAAGCATCCCATGACGCCGAAGCCCGCCGACGCGCTGTATGCGATCCAATTCCCCGTCGAAGAGAGGACGGGAAGTTCCAGAAGCAGAATGATGAGAATGGTCGGCACCGAAAGGAAGGTCCCGAGGAGCAGCAGCGAGCCGCGCGTCTTGGTATTGCCCGCCGTGAGCGTCGCGAACGTGCCGCAGACAAAGCCGAGCATGAGCGAATAATACACCTCACCGCTGCCCACGACGTCCGCCATCGCGGGAAGTTTGGCAAACCCGCCATCACTCGTCGCCGTAAAGTTGCCCGTATAAGTATCCGTCACAAAAATGAGAAGGGAAAAAACGAAATTGAGCAGGATCGCCTGCCGACGGTTGAACAAAAAGAGCGAGAGCAGGGCAAGCAGCGCCATGGGACGCGCAAAGACGCTGATAAATCTGCCGAACAGATAGCAGATGAGCAAGGAGAGCATCATGAGCGAAAAGATGAGAAATATATTTTTCGGACTCGTGAGAAATTCTTTGCTCTCGAAATAAAAGTAGAAATAGACGACTGCGAACAAGAGCAGAACGCAGATACAGAGCGAAAGGAAACGGGTGTAATCGTTTCGGAAATAGCCCACCCAATTATGCGGATCGTTGATGAAGATCATGAAACAGATGAAGATGAGAAAGATCGCATAGCACAGGGCAAAATAGAGCGCGCTGCGCAAGAGCTTCATCCGCATGTTTTTCACTTCTTCGCTGTATTTCATCTTCGTTCTCCTTTGCCTTTTCCGGAAGCCGGGGAGCTTTCCCTGCCGCATTTTTCATAGGCGCGCACGATCTTCATGACGAGAGGATGGCGCACGACGTCCTTTTCGGTGAGGGTGCAGATCGCAATGTCCTCCACCCCTTTGAGAATGGAGACAGCTTGTCTTAACCCGCTCGTCTTGCCCTCGGGAAGGTCGGTCTGCGTGAGATCGCCCGTGACGACCATCTTGCTGCCGTCGCCGAGACGGGTCAGAAACATCTTCATCTGTTCGCGCGTGGCGTTCTGCGCCTCGTCGAGGATGACGAACGCGTTCGAGAGCGTTCTGCCGCGCATATAGGCGAGCGGGGCGACCTCGATCACCCCTTTTTCCATGAGCTTTGCGTACGTTTCCAGGCCGAACATCTCCTGCAACGCGTCATAAAGGGGACGAAGATAGGGATCGACCTTGGTTTGAAGATCGCCGGGAAGAAAGCCGAGCTTTTCGCCCGCCTCCACCGCGGGACGGGTCAAAATGATCTTCTCCGTCTCTTTGTTTTTATACGCCGCAACGGCAAGGCAGACCGCAAGGTAGGTCTTTCCCGTTCCCGCGGGCCCCACGCCGAAGGTGATCGTGTTCTTTTTGATCGAGCTCACATAGTCCTTTTGCCCGACCGTCTTGCATTTGACGGGCTTTCCCCGCGAAGTCACCGCGACGACGCCCGAGAGCATGTCCTTCAGATCCCCCGCTCTTCCCTCCTTGGCAAGTTCGATACAGTACAGAAGATTGCCCCGGTCGATCGTCTCGCCCGCCTCGACGATCGAGAGCAGTCCCTTGACCACTTCCGCGCCCGTCTGGGCCTCTTCTCCTTCAAAGACGATCTTCGTGCCGTCCACGCGCGCGGAAAGCCCCAGCTCGCGCGAGATGATGTTGAGATTTTCGTCGAAAATTCCGAGAATGCGCTGCAAACTATCCGCGCCGCCCGTTTCCACCGTGAATGTTTTGATGTTTTTTCCCTCCGTGACCGTTCAGTTCAGATTGAGCGACGCCTCCGCAAACGCGGTCCCCGCGATCAGAAACCCGCCGTCCGTTTTTTCACATCGAAGATCTTGCAGCCGTCCGTATTTGAGATAGGCGCCCGATCTTGCCTGCTCCTCGTTTCCCGCGAAAACTTCTTGGACGGGATAGGAGAGTCTGACCCGCGCGATGACGAGCACTTCCCGCTGCTCCGCGCCGTAGAGCGCATAGTTTTCGACAAGGATTTGGCCCGCCTGCACTTCGTCCCCGACGGCGGCAAGCGGCGTTCCCCGCAAGACGGTCATCTCCTCGATCTTCCCCGACAGGGGTGCGGAGAGCTTCTCGCTTTTTAAGGGGACCGTTTCCTCGCTGACGCGAACTTCGACCGTCAAAATCCCCCCTTTTGCCCCGATCGAGCAGTAGCTCACCCGGGGAAGGGAAAGGATCTTCGCCGAGATCTCCGCCGTTTCCTTCGGCGCCTCGGAAAATTTCTTTACGCCGCCCTCTTCCAGAAGTTTTATGATCTGCGGCTCATAATATGCGCCGCTGCCCACGACGTCGATCCGGAAAATGCGCTTCTCGGCGCCGAGGACGAGGAGGCAGAAGAGCGCCGCGCCGAGAATGAGCCCAACGCAGCTCAGGCATTTTTTGTAGAACAAATTCAGCCCGCGACCGCGCACCTCAACGATATTATAACATGAACCGCGCAAAATTGCAAAAACTTTTTCGCTGTCTTTTGCCAAGACCTCGAAACTTATTTGGTTTTTTCTCGTTTTCCGCGCCGAAAAGACGGCGATCTTTTCCCTTGCGAGCTTGTCGAGCACGCGATCGCAGCTCAGCGAGGAGACTTCGATCCTGAGTTTTCCGAATTTCCCGAATTTCATTTCATTCCCTCTCCACCCGTTCGATCTCGCCGAGAAGAGCCAGATCGCCCGCATAGTACTTGGACAGGGAAAGATTTTTCCCGACGATCCGAAGGCTCCCCTTTTTTCCGCGCAAAAGGACGGATTCCTGCGAAAATTCGGCGATCTTTTTTACGTTCTGAAAATAGCCGCCCTGCCCTTCGAGGACGGTGTAGCAAACGCCCGTCCCCGCCTCGGCGCCGAGCGATCTTGCAATTTCCGAAAACAGCCTCATATCCCTCTATTGTATGCCGCCGGGCCGCGAAAAATAAAGTTTTTGCGCAAAATAAGGGGCGCCGCTCCCCGTCGGGGAGCGGCGCCCGTTGCTTTCAGGAAGAACGATCAGAGTTCCGCAAAGTACTTGATGGTGCGGACCATCTGGCTCGTATAGGAATTTTCGTTGTCATACCATGCGACGACCTGCACCTGATAGGTCTCGTCGTCGATCTTCTGGACCATCGTCTGCGTGGCGTCGAAGAGGGAGCCGTAGCGCATTCCGATGACGTCCGAAGAGACGAGAAGCTCCTCGGTGTAGCCGAAGGAGGCGGAAGCGGCGCTCTTCATCGCTTCGTTGACGGAAGCGACCGTGACGTCCTTGCCCTTGACGACCGCAACAAGGATCGTGGTGGAGCCGGTCGCGACGGGAACGCGCTGCGCCGAGCCGATGAGCTTGCCGTCGAGCTCGGGGATGACGAGCCCGATCGCCTTCGCCGCACCCGTCGTGTTGGGAACGATGTTGATCGCAGCCGCGCGCGCCCTTCTGAGATCCGCCTTGCGGTGAGGCCCGTCGAGCAACATCTGATCGCCCGTGTAGGCATGGACGGTCGTCATAATGCCCGATTGGACGGGGAAGGTCTTATGCAAAGCGTTCGCCATGGGCGCAAGGCAGTTGGTGGTGCAGGACGCCGCCGATATGACCGCGTCCGTCTTTTTGAGGGTATTTTCGTTGACGCCGAAAACGATGGTGGGAAGATCTTTTCCCGCGGGAGCGGAAATGACGACTTTCTTCGCGCCCGCCGTGATGTGCGCCTGCGCCTTATCCTTGGAGCAGTAGAAACCCGTGCATTCGAGCACGACGTCCACGCCGATCTCGCCCCAGGGAAGATTTTGCGCCTCTTTTTCCTTGTAGATCGTGATCGTCTTGCCGAGCACGGTGATCGTCCCCGCCTCGTCGTCGCTTGTCACGCTCTCCGCATGTTCGTATCTGCCCTGCGCGGAATCGTACTTCAGAAGGTGAGCGAGCATACTCGGACTTGTAAGATCGTTGATCGCGACGATCTCATAACCTTCCGCTCCGAACATCTGCCGGAACGCGAGCCGTCCGATCCTGCCGAATCCGTTGATTGCCACTCTTACGTTTGCCATGTTTGATGAAACCTCCCATTTCGGTGCATTTTCTTTGTGCGCCCTTGATATCTTTTGCTATTTTAGCACAATTCAAAAGACAAGTCAATGCTTTTGCCGTTCTTTTCCGTTTTTGTGAATTTTTTCGTTTTCACAGATCTTCTTCCCGACAAAATGCGCCCTCGTTTTGCAATTTTCCCCGAAAAGCCGCCCGCCCTCTTTTCGTATCCATAGGCAAGAGGTAAAAGAAATGGAATATTCAATGCTCATCGGAAAACCGCTTTTGAGCCCGGGCGGAGAAAATCGGGGCTATATCACGGGACTTTTTTTGAGCGAAGATCTCTCGAGACTTTGCTCCCTTGCCTGCGCCGACGAGGAGGAAGAGGAATTTTTCCTGCCCGCCAAGGCGATCAGGTCGGTCGGCGACGCGGTGATCGCGGAAGGGGACAAGATCGCCTCCCCGATCGGCGTCCCCTGTCCCGTGGGGAGGGCGGTCTATGACGAAACCGGCGGCTTTTTGGGCGGCGCCGGCGCGCTGACGGACGGGGCGAACGGCGCGTTGACGATCGTCGGGGCGTTCGGCGAAAAGCAGATCCCCGCAAGACAGGTCTTTGCCGGGAACTGTCTGATCGTCCGCGGCGGCAAACAGCGTCCCGCCAAGAAAAAACCCTGCGGCAAAGAGCGGGAGCCGCAGCGATCCTCCGAGCCCGCCAAGCCCGGACAATCGGAAAGGCGGCGGAAAGCGGACGCCGAGGAGATGGGCTACCGTCTCGATCTCATCGGGAAACGGGCGCTCAAAGCGGTAGAAGATCTGATCCCAGCGGGCGACAGGGTGACGGCGGAGACCCTTCGCCGCGCCCATGAGAACAACCGCCTTTTGGAGCTTGCCTCCGCCGTTCTCACCGAAGCCTGACGAAATCAAACAGAATAAACGGCGCGCCCGTCCTCGATCTGCGGACGGGCGCGCCGTTCCGTTTCCGGTTGGCTGCCGTTTTCCTCATGCGCCGTACTGCGCACGGTATTCCCTCATCGCGCCGAGGAATTCCTTCCCCGGGATCGCCCCTTCCTCGATCGCCTCGATGATCTCTTCCAGTGTGACGATGGAAAAGACCCGCACGCCGAATTCCTCATACGCCTCCTCGACGGCGGATTTCTCGCCCGTGCCCTTTTCCTGCCGGTCCACCGAGATGATCATGGAACCGACGCGGACTTTCGCCTCCTGCGCGATCTTCGGCAGGATTTCCCGAAGCGCCTTGCCCGACGTCATGACGTCCTCGATGATACACACCTCGTCGCCGTCCCGCAGCGTCTGCCCGACGAACATCCCCCCCTCGCCGTGGTCCTTGATCTCCTTGCGGTCAAAGCAGAATCCGACGTTCAAACCATGATTTTCGGAGAGTGCGAAGGCGGTCGCGACGGCGAGCGGGATCCCCTTATAGGCGGGACCGATCAGCGTCTTTGCCTGCACCCCGTGTTCGAGAAAACAGCGCGCATAGTATTCGCCTAGCCGCGCGATCTGCGCACCCGTGCGATATTTGCCCGCATTGATGAAGTAGGGCGCCTTTCTTCCGCTCTTCAAGGTAAAGTCCCCGAACATCAGCACTTCGTTCTCCACCATGAAGCGGATAAAATTTCTTTGATATTCCTGCATAAATACTCCTCTTTCGATTTTTTTTCGGCCGGCTCAGCCGCCGTTCGGCCTCAAAGTTCCCGTAAGTTCGCTCACCTTCCGGATCCCGTGGCTGTCGCACCAGGCGCGCAGCTCTTCGAGGATCTTGGGGCAGGCAAGGGCGTCCGCAAAATTCCGGGTCCCGACCTGCACAGCGCTCGCGCCCGCCATCAGAAATTCGACGGCGTCCACGCCGCGGCAGATCCCCCCCATGCCGATCACGGGAAGGCTCACCGCACGGCTCGCCTCATAGACCATGCGCAAAGCGATCGGCTTCAAGCCCGCGCCCGAAACGCCGCCCGTATTGTTAAAGAGAACGGGACGCCGCGTTTCGACGTCGATCGCCATTCCCGTCAGGGTGTTGATGAGGGACAGGCAGTCCGCGCCGCCCTCCTCCGCCGCCGCCGCGTTCCTTGCGATACTCTCGACGTTGGGCGAGAGTTTGACGATGAGCGGCGTCTTCTTGAGCGCGCTTTTTGCGATACGGGTCACTTCTTTGACGCTCTCGGGCCTGATCCCGAACGCCATCCCGCCGCATTTCACGTTGGGACAAGAGATGTTGAGCTCGATCAGATCGACGAGTCCGTCCAGCCGCGCGCAAATTGCTTCATAGTCGGAAAGGGTCTTTCCCGCGACGTTTGCGATGACGCGCGTCCGCGCTTTCAGCCATTCGAGATCCTCCCGGATGAAGTGCTCCACCCCGGGATTTTGCAGGCCCACCGCGTTGAGGATGACGCCGCGGCTCTCCGCGATACGGGGCACGGGATTGCCCAGCCGCTCCTCGAGGGTCAGTCCCTTCGTCGCGACCGCGCCGAGACAGGAGATGTCGTAAATCTCGGCAAATTCCCTGCCGAACCCGAAGGTGCCGGACGCCGGAATGACGGGGTTTTTCAGCTCCACGCCGCAAATTTTTACACTTAAATCCACCATAACTTCACAAAAACCATTTTACAGGGAGACGTCCCCGATCTCGAACACCGGGCCGTCCTTGCAGACCCGCGCATGCTTGCCGTCCGTCTTGTTGCAGACACAGACAAGGCAAGCCCCGATCCCGCAGCCCATCCGCTCCTCCAAGGAGACGTAGATCGGGATCTTCCCGCCCGCCTTCGCTTTCAGCGCGCGCAGCATGGGCGTGGGGCCGCAGGCGAACACGACGTCCGGCGCCACTTCTTTGAGATCTTTTGCAAACGCCTCCACCGCCGTGCCGCAGAAGCCCTCGGAGCCGTCGTCCGTCGCGATCGTGAGCGATTTTGCCCGCCGCAGCTCATACTCCATGCAGAGATCCTCCCGGCTCCGAAATCCCATATAGGCATAAACTTCGCGGTCAGGCGAATATTCGCGGATCGCCGAGATGAGCGGGAAGATCCCCGCGCCGCCGCCGACGAGCGCGATCTTTTTCTCGTTTTCCCCCGCGTAAAACCCGTTTCCGAGCGGCAGAAGGACGGAGAGCTTTTCCCCGATCTTATAATCGGCGGCAAGACAGCCCGTTCCCTCCCCTTTTACGCGGTAACAGACGGTAAAACGCTCCCCCTCCGACTTGCAGATCGCAAGGGGACGGCGGAGCGGAAAGCCGCGGACGCCGATCATGGCGAACTGTCCGGGACGCGCCTTGATCTCCGTTCCGCAAGCAAAGGTGAGCGAATAAACTCCCCTTGCGATGGGTTTGTTTTCGAGTACGGTCGCCGTGATCTCACGCATGGATCTCTCCCAAAACGCCGCAAAGATCGGCGCGCATGTCGAGCGCGGCGGCTCTCGCCGCTTCCGCAAAGTCTCCCCCGCGCTTTTGATAGGCGCAGAGGATCCCGCGAGAATTGTTCACGATCCCGCCCAGACCGCCTGCTTCAAAGCAGTTTTTGAGCATTTCCGCATTCGCGCCCTGCGCCCCGTACCCCGGGACCAGGAAGAAGGTGTGCGGCAGCCGTTTGCGCAAGATCTTCGCTTCCTCCGGATAGGTCGCTCCGACGACCGCCCCCACCCGGGAATAGCCGTATTTGCCGCAGGTGCCCTCGCCCCATCTTTCGGCCATATCGCCCATACACTCAAAGACGGTGCGCCCGTCCTGTAATTTCAGGTTCTGAAGCTCCCCCGACGAGGGATTGCTCGTCTTGACGAGGACAAAAATGCCCTTGTCGCGCGTTTTACAGGCTTCGAGGAAGGGCAGAATGCCGTCCGAGCCCAGATACCCGTTGACGGTGAGAAGATCGGCGGGCAGCGCCTCTCCGAACTCTCCCTCGCCCAAAAACGCCTCCGCATAGCGGGAAGCCGTCGCGCCGATGTCGTTGCGCTTGGCGTCCGCGATGACGAAAAGCCCCTTTTCTTTGGCATAGGCGCAGGTCTTGACGAAGCAGTCTATCCCCGCCGCGCCCAACGCCTCGTAATAGGCGATCTGCACCTTGACCGCGGGAACGACGTCGCAAAGACAGTCGATCATCCCCTTGTTGAACGAAAGGACCGCCTCCGCCGCCCCCTGAAAATCTTTCACGCCCGCACGCATTTCTTCGGGCAGATAGGAAAGCGACGTGTCCAGCCCCGCGCAGGTCGGGTTCTGCATTTCTATGATCTTCTCGATCAGTTTATCGAATATCATCTCTCTTCCTCGTATTTGATCTCGCCGTCCACGACGGTGTATTTGACTTTTCCGAAGAGCTTGCGCCCCTTAAAGGGGGTGTTCTTGCCCTTGGAGACGAACGTTTCGGGATCGACCGTCCATTCCTCGTTGAGATCGACGATCGTAAGGTCTGCGGCCGCGCCCTCTTCGAGGCTTCCCCCTTCGAGGGAGAGGATCGCGGCGGGAGAGGCGCTCATCTTCTCCGCAAGGCCGCAAAGGGAGAGCGCCCCCCCTTTGACGAGCTGCGTATAGGAGAGCGCAAAGCTCGTTTCGAGCCCGCTGATCCCGAACGCCGCAAGGTCATATTCGACGTTTTTATCGTCCCGGTGGTGGGGAGCATGGTCGCTTGCGATACAGTCGATCGTGCCGTCCTTCAACCCCTCGATGACCGCGAGCCGGTCCTTTTCCTCGCGGAGCGGGGGATTGACCTTGGTGTCGGTGTCGAAATTCTGGATGGCGGAATCGGTGAGGGTGAAGTAGTGGGGACAGGTCTCGGCGGTGACTTTGACGCCGCGCGCCTTCGCCTCACGGATGAGCTGCACGCCGCTATAGGTCGAAACGTGGCAGATATGCACGGGAAGGTTCAGACTTTCCGCAAGGCAGATCTCCCGCGCGATCATGATGTCCTCGGCGGCCCTCAGACTACCCTTCAGGCCGGTCAAGGTGGAAAAATAGCCCTCGTTCACGACGCCGCCGCCCACGAGCGAGGCGTCCTCGCAGTGGCAGAGGCATTTCAGACCGAAATCCGCCGCATATTGCATGGCGTTTGCCATGAGTTTGGAGTTTTCCACGCTCTTGCCGTCCTCGGAGATCGCGACGGCGCCCGCCGCCTTCATGCCGCCGATCGGGGCAAGATCCTCTCCCTTCTGTCCCTTTGTGATCGCCCCGATCGGACGGACCTTGCAAAGGTTCACCTCTTTCGCGCGATTTTTGATATAGGAGATCACGACTTTATTGTCCGCGACGGGCTCGGTATTGGGCATGCAGCAGATCTGCGTGAAGCCCCCCTTGACGGCGGCGCGGCAGCCGCTTGCAATGTCCTCCTTGCGCTCGAAGCCGGGCTCGCGAAGATGGACATGGATGTCGATGAGCCCCGGAAAGACCGTCAGGCCCTCGGCCTCGATCACCCGTTCGTCGCGCTTGGGTCTCAGATCTTTCCCGATCCGGGCGATCCGTCCCTGTTCGACGCGCAGATCGGCGACTTTTACGGAATTTTTCAAAACGATCTCCGCATGTTTGATCAGCATGCTGTTTCCTCCTTTGCAAGAAGCGATAAAACCGCCATGCGGACGGCGACGCCCGAGAGAACTTGCTCCTCGATACGGCTCGTCTCTCCGTCGATCAGCCCGCAGGTGAGCTCCACGCCGCGGTTGACCGGCCCCGGGTGCATGACGAGCGCGCCGGGTTTCGCGTATTTCATCAATTCTTCGTTCGCCCCGTAATATTTGGCGTATTCGCCGAGCGAGGGGAAATTCCCCCCCTTCTGCCGCTCGAGCTGAATCCTCAACCCCATCACGACGTCCGCGCCCTCGACCGCCTCCTCCCGCGAGGAGCAGATCTTCGCGCCCATTCTGTCGAGCCCTTCGGGGATCAGCGTCCGCGGCGCATACATGGAGACTTCCGCGCCGAGCTTTTTCAGCCCGAAGAGGTTGCTCTTTGCGACCCGCGAATGGCGGATATCCCCCAAGATCGCCACTTTCAAGCCCTCGATCCTGCCGAAATTCTCGCGCATCGTGAGCATGTCGAGAAGGGCCTGGGTAGGATGTTCGTTCATCCCGTCGCCCGCATTGACGACGTGCGCCTTCACCGTTTCCGCAAGCAGTTTGGGCGCGCCGCCCATGGGATGGCGGATGATGATAAAGTCGTTCTTCATCGCGTCGAGCGTCTTGCCCGTGTCGACGAGCGTCTCCCCCTTCTGCACCGAAGAGGAGGACGCCGCAATGTTGACGACCTGCGCGCCCAGAAATTTGGCGGCAAGTTCGAATGAGGTGCGAGTTCTCGTGCTGTTCTCATAAAAGAGGGTCACGGCAGACTTTCCCGCAAGGGCGCTGCCCGTCTTGTCCCCGCTTTTGAGCCGCCGTTTCATTTCAAGCCCGAGCGAAAGGATCTCGTCGATCTCTTCGGCGGACAAATGCAATAGCCCCAGCAAGTCTTTTTCTTTCATGGTATCTCCCGAAATTTTTCTTATCTATATGATCCGTGTGAGCGAAAACCGCGTCTTGTCGCAGGAGGTGAGGAAGTATTCGATCCCGTTCTTCTCGCATTTCAAGGGAAAATATCCCGCTCCGTGAAGGTGTCCGAACACGACCTTGTCCACTTTGTTTTCCTCGAAGAGTTTGGTAAAGATCGTGTCCTCGAGCTTGACGGAAAAGGGCGGAAAATGGATGAGCGCGATCAAAAGATCCCCCTCGGCCCGCACTTTTTTCGCCTCCTGGAAGCAGAGTTTGAACCGCTCCCCCTCGCGCAGATACAGCGCCATGTCGTGCTCGGTAAAGTCGGACGAGCCCGGGCAGGTCCAGCCGCGCGAGCCCGCGACGACGACGCCGCCGATCTTCACGCAGTCGTTCTGCAAAAAGGTGAACGAGGCGTCGGGCGCGCTTTCGCGGACGCGGGTTATGCCGTTCCACCAAAAATCATGGTTGCCGCGAATGAGGACCTTTTTCCCGGGAAGGGGCGCCAAACTTTCGACGTCATAGACGCCCTCGTCGAGATACATCCCCCAGGAGGTGTCGCCGCCGAGCAGCACGATGTCCTCTTCCCCCACTTTCTTCCGCCAGTCGGCTTTGATTTTTTCGAAGTGTCCCTCCCACTCGGGCCCGAATACGTTCATGGGCTTGTCCGCCCTGCCCGAGAGATGAAGATCGCTGACGGCAAACACTTTCATGGGTAAATTATAGCATAAAGGGAAAAGAAAAGCAAATAATTTCGGGCAGAGAGGAAAAGAAGTTTACTCCCGCTCGATCGTCACGACGGGTTCGAAATCCCCCAAAACGCGCACGGCGCGGCAGATATCGCTCAAAAGCTCCCCTTCCCCGGTCTTGCAGGAAAAGGGGATCCCCACTTCGAATACGAGTTTCGTCTTGGCGCCGCGGACAATGCGGAAATCGTGGATGTCCATGCCGTCCGCCATGCCCTCCACCGCCGCGCGGACCCGCTGTTCGAGCTCGTTTTTCTCCTCGTCGTCGAGGGCAACGGGGTCGAGATGGGCTGTCAGATCGACGCCGAACTCTTCGCGGACCGCCCGCTCGATCTTGTCGAGCCGCTCGTGCGAGACGAGCGCCTTCTCTTCCGCGTCGCATTCGATGTGCACCGTCGCGAACTTCTTGTGCGCGCCGTAGGGATAGATCTTCAGATCATGCAGCCCCAGCACTCCCTCTTCTCGCAGGATCCGCGCCCGGATCTTGCCGACAAGCTCCTTGGGCGGCGCCTGGCCGAGCAGTTTCGAGCTTGCGTCGAGCAAGATCTTGACCCCCTGCCAGCCGATGAAGAGGGCGACGAGAAGGCCGAGGATCCCGTCGGCATAAAACGCCGAAAAGCGGGACAGAAGGGCGCCGACGAGCACCGCGAGCGTCGAGACGCAATCGCAGGCGCTGTCCCGCGAAGCGGCGCGGAGAACTTCCGAGTCCATTTTTTTCGCATGGATCCCGTAAAAGACGCTCATGCCCGCCTTGACGAGCAGGGAAACGCCCAGAACGGGAAAGACATAGAGCCCCGCGACCGCCGTTTCGCCGGAAAAGAGGCGCTCCGCAGACTCCCTGCCGAGCCCCGCGGCGAGCCCGAGCACGAGAAAGGCGACCAAGAGCGCCGCGATGTACTCCGCGCGCTGATGTCCGAAGGGATGTTTTTCGTCGGCGGGCTTTCCCGCAATGCGGAAGGAGACGAGAAAGACGAGACAGCTCCCGCAGTCGGACAGGTTGTTGAATCCGTCCGCGACGACCGAGACGAGCCCCGTCAAAAATCCCGCGGCGAGTTTCGCCCCGGCAAGCAGCGCGTTCAGAAGGAGCCCCAAGGCGCTCACCCAAACCCCTTTCCGGAATTGTTTCTCCTCCCGTTCCATCCTTTCCCCCTTTTTCGACGTTTTTTCAGGCAAAACCGCTCTTTTTCAAACGCCGCCCGGCCGCTGAGCGGCCGGGCGGCGTTTCTCTTCCGATCTTATACGGCAGGTCCCGTCGCGGAGGGCGCATAGACGCGCGCCGCAAGCTCCTGGTTGAGCGCGTACAGCCCCTTGGCGTCCTGTCCGAACAGGGTGTATTTTTTGATCATATCGTCCGCGTTCGTCTCCTCCTCGCCCTGCTCCTTGATGAACCAATCGAGAAACTGCATGGTGCGGTAGTCCTTCTGCCCGAACGCCTCATGATAGATGTCGGTGATGAGCTTCGTGACGTACATTTCATGCTCGAGCCCCGCCTTCAAGGGGTCGAGATGGCACTTGAACGTCTTGTCGGGCTTTGCGATCGCCCCGAATTCCACCCTGTGGCCGTTGTTGATGAGGTAGCGGCGGAACATGAGCGCATGATCGCGCTCCTCCTGCGCCTGCACTTCATACCAGTGCGCGAAGCCGTCCAATCCCTCGTCGGCGTAATAATTCGCAAAATCGAGGTAGAGGTAGGCAGAGTACAGTTCTTTGTTGATCTGCTCGTTGAGCATTTCCGCAATTTTTTTGTCCAACATATTTTTTATCTCCTTTTAAATTTTTTTCTTCTGCAAATACACGAGCGTCTCGACGTGCTTGGTCTGCGGGAACATGTCGAAGGGACGGACGAGTTCGATCGAATATTCCCCGCCCTCGGCTTTGAGAAGTTCTCCCTTCTCGTTTTCGCGCAGACTTCCCGTCAAAAGCCCCAGATCGCGCGCGAGCGTCGCCGGATTGCAGCTGATGAGGATCACCCGCTCCGCGCCCGACGCTTTGATCGCCCCGATCACCTTTCTCTCGAGCCCCGCGCGCGGCGGATCGAGCAAGAGGACGGCGTCTTTCTCTCTTTCCAGCAAAGACGGCAGCAATTCTTCGACCCCGCCGCAGAGATTTTCCATCTTCCCTTGAAGGCCGTTCTTTTCCCGCAACGCGTCCGCGCAGGCGCTCGCCTCGGGCACGATCTCGATCCCGTACGCCTTTTGGCACTTCTTCGCGAACATCGCGGTGAGGAGCCCCCCGCCCGAATAACAGTCGATGACCGTATCCGTCTCGGAGACGAGGGAGACCGCCTGCTCATAGAGCTTGCGCTTGATGGATTCGTTCACCTGCAAAAAGGTGTTGACGCCCGCCTCAAAGACGATCCCACACTCCTCGCCCTCATAGGCACCCGGCCCCTTCAGGAGCTGAAATTCCTTCCCGAACACCACGTTGGTATTTTCGGGATGATAATTGAGATAAAAGCTGTATTCGGGGAAGATCCGGTCGAGCCGGCGCAGAAGTTCCCCGATCTTCGGGACGCTGCGCTTTGCGGAGACGAGCGTGATGAGATATCTCCGCTTGATCTCCCGGACGACGATATGGCGGAGCAGCCCCTCGCCCGTGGTCTCGTCGTAGCCGTTCACACCGCAGCCGCTCATGAAATCTTCGAGCGCCGCGATGAGTTTTTCCGTCCATTTCGGATGGATGGGGCAGTTTTTGATGGGGATGATCCGGTGCGAGCGCTCGGCGTAAAAGCCGATCACATTCTCGCCGCCCCGCCGCCCGATGGGCAGCTGCAATTTGTTGCGATAGCCGTATTCCTTCTCGCTCTTTTCGCAGGAGCTGACCTCGCAGTCGATCCCGCCGATCTTTCTGAGCGCCTCCGAGACGATCATGGTCTTGAAATGAAGCTGATCGACGTAGCGCAGATGTTGCAGCCGACATCCCCCGCACCGCCCGAACACGGGGCAGACGGGACGGACGCGCTCCTCGGCGGGGGTATAGACCTCTCCGACCCGGCCATAGGCGATCTTGCCCTTTGTCTGCAAGACTTTGATCTGCGCGCGTTCCCCGGGCAGCAGATAGGGCACGAAGAGGGTGCAGCCGTCCTTTCGGACGATCCCCTCTCCGCCGCTCGCGAGGGCCTCCGCAGTCCCGATCAAGACTTCGTTCTTTTCCATTTGCGTCTATCTCCCGATCCGTCTGACCGCAAGATCCGCCGATCTCTGGCAGCGGAAGATCATGAAATCAAATGCGGCAAAAAAGAGAGTGCCGCCGAGAAAGAGGATCAGATAAAAATATTTTTCGATGGATTCGGGAAAGGAAAATCCCGCCATCGTTTTCAGCACGAAGTAAGAGAGCCACATCGCAAACACGAACCACACCGTTTTCGCCGCCTCGCAGACCGCGCCGAGCGCAAAATTCTTCACGTATTTACGCTGCAAGTAGTTGACGATCGGATGAAGCCCGAAAAAGACCGCATAGGGCACGATCTTCCAAAGCCCCAAGGGAAGCGCCAGAAGCCCCGCGGCCAGATAGCAAAGACCGCTCCCCCAGAGAAAGTCCTTGGCAAGCGGGATCATGATCGCAAATTCCGCGACGAGATAGCCCGTCGCGAGCAGGAAGGGGTTGATCGTTCCGAGCATCAAAAATCCGGCGGCAATGGCGCAGGCGATCGCGGAAAGGGCGATCTCGAACGATTTCGTGGGTTTTTTCATCGTTTCAGCGGCAGTTGCAGCAGAGATTGAACAGGCAGTTCACACAGAGGAAGGTATAGCAAAAACTTGCGCAGTTGGCGCAGAAATTGCCGCCCATCTGCTCGTCTCCCGAAGCGGGATTGGGGTTGGTGTTGGGCGCGCCGCCCGTCTGCTGCGTGTATTCCGCCCGGGCGCGCAGCTTGTCGTACGCGTCGCGGTATTTGGCGTTCCCACCGTCCATCTGCATGGCGATCTCGAGCTGTTTCTTGCTCTCGTTGATCCAATTCTTGCGGTAAAAGACCACCGATTGCAGATAGTGCCATTCGGCGCTGCGCTCGTTGAACGAGTCGAGCTTCTCCTGCGCGCCCGCGATGTCCCCTTTCTTGATGAGCTCGGAGACCTCCTCGAACGCGTCGGCGCCCTCGGTGTTGCGGCGGGATTCCTTCCGCTCCCGCATGATCTCCTCGTACGCCGCGTCCAGCTTTTCGAGCATGCGCGCCGCCTTGTTGCCCGCTTCGCCCTCGAGCCAGCGCTCTTGCCCGTACTTTTGTTTCAACTCCTCATAGCGCGTGCGGATCTCCTCGTCCGACGCGCTCTCGTCAAGTCCCAGAATTTCGTAATTTTCGTAGTTCATGATCTTCCTCTTTCCGCCCTTTCGGGCATTGCCTTTCCCGATTTTCTTTCTCTATATTTTGACCGTCATCTTTTCGGGTTTTCCGCCCGTCATGACGCGCTGCGTCTCGAGCGGGATCCCCCTTAAAATCACGTTGTCCGTAAGGTCGCGGTTGAATGCGAACCGCACGCCCGCAAGCCCCTCGCGCATGGAATAGAACAGCGTGTCGAACAAAAACCCGATGTCCTCGCCTTGCTCCTTCATCAGCGCCTCGCGGCTCTTGGCGCCGCAACTTTCCGCAAACGGGTTGTAATTCCCCTTTTTCCTGTCTTTGTCATAGTCGTCGAGTGCGTCGATCAGATAGATCCACTTCCCGAGCGCATAGAAAAGCTCGTCGCTCGCCTCGTCCGCCTTCTCTTTGAGAAAATGCCGCGAAAGATCCCTCATCATGCAGGCCGAGGGCTCCGCCGCCCGGTCAACGGACGCGGGCTTCTCCTTTTCCGCCGCGGCCTGCTCCTTCATGTACCGCTGCACGAGCGCGACAAGCTCCGGATACTTTTTCTGCGCGCGCCGGAAGCCCCGCCGGAACCAGAGCCGTTTCCCTCTGCCGCGCTCGCCGTCCGAAACGTCGTCGGTGAGCTTATAATAGAGCAGCACGGTGTTGAGCGCGCCGAGTTCCAGCGTGAGCTCGTCCGCCGCGGCGATCGGACGCTTCCGGATCGCATGCTCGAAGCAATTCTTTTTCTCGATGACGACGTCCGTCCCCGTCATGTTGTGCAAAAGGGCGGAGAGGAAAGTCACGTCATAGGTGAGCCCCACGCGCGCCGCCTGTCCGCAGGCTTTCCCGATGCCCTTGCAGAGCCCGCAGTAGAGCGCCTTGTAGAGCATGAGATCCTTCACAAACAGATTGGGGATATCGTAGCGAACGTATCCGAACATTATTCGCCCTGATAAAAGCCGACCTTGCGGTAGACCTTGCTCAAAGTTTTCCGCGCCGCCTTGAACGCGCGCTCCGCCCCCCGGGACAGAACGCCGCCGAGATATTCTTTGTCGGACAAAATGCGAGCCTGCTCCGCCTGCACGGGCGAAAGGGCGTCTGCGACCGTCTCCCCGACGGCGAGCTTGAACTCTCCGTATCCTTTTCCCGAAAACTCGCGCTCCGCCTCTGCCATAGAGCAGCCGCGGAAGGCGCAATAGATCGCAAGCAGGTTGGAAACGCCCGGCTTTTCTTCGGAACAGACGATCTCGCTGCCGCTGTCCGTCACGGCGCGCTTGAATTTGCGCAGGATCGTGTCCCGATCGTCCGTCATAAAGATGGAGTCGTTGGGATTTTCGCCGCTCTTGCTCATCTTTTTGAGAGGATCCTGAAGCGAACAGATCTTCGCGCCCTGTTTGCGGACGAGCGCCTCAGGCACGCGGAAGGTCTCCCCATAGCGATTGTTGAAGCGGATCGCGATGTCCCGCGCGATCTCGACATGCTGGGTCTGATCCTGCCCCACGGGCACGAGATCGGTCTGATAGAGAAGGATGTCCGCTGCCATGAGCACGGGATAGTCCATGAGCCCCATATTGATGTTGTCCGCATGGTTCCGCGCCTTATCCTTGAACTGCGTCATGCGCTCCATTTCCCCGACATAGGTGAGCGAATTGAGCGTCCAGCACAGCTCGGCGTGCTGGGGCACCTGCGACTGCACATAGAGGGTGCATTTTTCGGGGTCGATCCCGCAGGCGATATAGAGTGCGGCAAGTTCGAGGGTGCGGCGGCGGAGAAGGGCGGGGTCGTGGCGGACGGTAATGGCATGCAGATTCGCCATAGCAAAAAAGCAGTCATAGTCCTCCTGCAAGCTCAGCCAATTCCGGACCGAACCGATATAGTTCCCGATCGTCGGGATCCCGCTCGGCTGGATCGCCGAGTACACTATCTTTTTTTCCATTTTGTTTTCCGTATGCGATCGTAACTTCGATCAGTTAACATTATAAATCAAAAATCCGAAAAAAGCAAGAGAGATTTCCCCCGGAACGGTGAAATTTCGGCGGGAAATGCAAAGATTGCCCGAAAATTTGCGCCGCCGCCCGCTCGCGGGCGGCGGCGCCTCTCTTTCAGGGTCTTTTTTCGGGTTCCCTTCTCTCCTTTTCGATCCACCGTGTCAGATCTGAGCGGTCCCCGGAGAGAACAGGCAGGACGCCGCGGAGACGGAGGAGGTCTCCCCCAAAACGAAGCCGAGAAGGGCACCTGTTTCGTCCCGCGCGATCAGATATCTTCCCGCCGCGTACAAAACCTGCAGCGCGGAGGAGGAGCCGTCCTCTTTGGTGAGGAGCGCGCCGTATTCGGTGACGGAGAGGCTTCCGAGCTGCGTTTGATAGACGCCCGCAAGCGCCGCGAGCCCTTCGCCGTACCGTTCAAAGGCGTCCTTGGAAAGACGGAAGCGGAACTTCACGCCGCCGCCTGCGAATTCGTACTCGTTCTGTCCGCCGCTCAACAGCGTGTAGCTGCCCGGGACCCCGAGATAGACCGCGCCGCCTTCCCCGTCGAGGAAGAGGATCTCCTGCCCCAGACGGTACTCGCCGTATTCCGCACCCAGAATTTCGAGCGCGCCGTTTGAAACGCGGAACGCCCGCACGCCGTTTTGGGAGGCAAGATGCTCGGAGCGGAACAAGATCAGCCCGTTTTCGCCATATTCGGCTTCGCCCTCCGCGCGCAGCTCGCCGCGGGAAAAGACCGCCCTGCCGCAGCCGTCAAGGCGGAGCGTTCCGCCGTCGGCGCTATGATAGGTTGCCTCTTGTTTCTCATCGTAAATGAGGTAGATTTCGCCTTCCCGCTTGAAACGGAATTCCTGCGCGCCGCGGAAGAGGAAATATTCGCCCGAGGCGTTCGACAGCGTTTCATAAGTCCCGTTGTCGGTGGTCTTTCCGCGCAGCAGCGCGCCCGTTCCGCCGGTCTCGAGATAGAGATCCCCCCTCTCGCCGCTTGCGCCCTCGAAATAGGACGCACGCTCGATGATCGAGCCGCTCAGCGCAAACCGCCAGAGCCCGCCGTTGGTATAGAGTTCGGCGCCCCCTTCAAAGAGGGTATATTGTCCTTCGGCTTTGACGGCATTTGCCGTATAGACCGCCGTCTCGAAGCCGTCCAATTTGAGCGTTCCGCCGCCCGAATAGGTCCCCGCGCCTGCAAATTCGATCGCCGCCGCGACGCCGTTCTTTTCGGTGAGACGGTAGCGGGATTCTCTGCCGCCCGTCAAAAATTTGATCTCGTCCCTTGAAAGTTCCTGATAAGTCCCGCTCAAAGCGGTGCCTTGGAAGGAAAGTTTGGCGATCCCGTTTTCGTCGAGGACAAGCAGTGAGCCGTCCGGACTTCCGCTCTGATAGACGCGGTAGACCCCGACGCTGCGCCCCGAAAGCAGCGACATCTCCGACCCCGAGAACAGCTTGAAATAGTGCGGCTTGCTCCAGAGCGGCGAGCAGAGCTCGATAAAGCCCGCGTCATGATAGCCGACCGAAACGGGGATCTCGTTCCCGGCGTCCGTCGTGTAGACCCCGCTGCCGAAGCCGTCGAGGGTGAGTTTTTCGTCATATCTGCCCTCATAACTTCCGTAGAGCGCGGGATCGTAGACACGGTATTCGTTTTCAAAGAGTTTGAAGCGGAACTTGCCCCCCTGCGCCGGGCAGAAGGTGAGATCGGCTTCGCCGTTGCGGACATAGGTGCCCGAAACCTTCCCCGTCTCGCTTGAAAGCTCGCCCTGTCCGCCGCCGTCGAGGAAGAGGGTGCCCATTTCGCCCTCGTAGGTTCCCGCCTCCTCGCCCGTGAGCGAGAAAGAGCCGCCCTGCAAGGTAAATCTCAGCTTTTGCGCCCCTTGGAGGGTGACAAAAGAGCCCTCGCGCGTGAAGCTGCCCGTGATCTTCTGCCCGTTTGCGGGAACATATTCCCCATTCAGGCCATAGCCGTCGAGCGTGAGTGTGCCCGCGCCCGTATAAGTGCCGGAAAGTTCATCGGAATAGACGAGGAAGCCTCTCTCCTTGAAAACCTGCGTCCCACCGACGCTCCAACTGCGCGTCCCCGCCAAAAAGCGGAAATTCTCCCCGTCCGAGCGGAACAACCATTCGTTTTCCTTCCCCGCGCCCGCATAGACGCCCACGATCTCCTTGCCGCGGTCTTTGTAAACGGCGTTGCCGAAGCCGTCCAGCGACAGACCCCTGAATTCGGAAAGGCTTCCCTGTTCGAGCCGCGCATATTCTCCCTTTTCGGCGCCTTCGCGGCGGAAGGTCCCCGAGGTCTCGTCAAGCGCGAAGGAGAAGCTCTCGCCCTCCGCCGAGAAACGGTAGAAGCCCGCATAGCGGTTTTTTTCGTTGTCCCAGACAAAGTCGTATGTACCCGTTCTCGTTCCGCCGCCGAGCGTATATTCCGCCGTGCCCTGCGCAAAATCAAGCTTCAGCGTCCCGAATTTTTCGGCGTCCGTTCTATTGGCTGCAAGATCGTACCCTTGATAGACGCCGGAATCGTCGGGCAGGAAGTATCCTTTCCCGTCCAACTTCCCGCCGGTTTTCTCTGCCTCGAAGGAGCGGGTGTTCTCGTCGAAAACGCCCGTCTCATATTCGCCGCTCTTTGCGACGTAGCGCGCGCTGTGTTTCGTGCCATCGGCGATCTCTTCCACGGCAAAATAGCCGCCCCGCTTTGCGTCGGAATATTTTCTCGCCCAGGTGCCGTATAATAGCATGTCCTCCCCGCCGACGGTGACGCGCTGCCCGGGAACGTATTTCGCGGAACCGTTCTCCGTCTCCGCCCAGCCGTACAAGATCGTCCCCTCCGCCGCGGAAGGGCCCTCCCAAAGGGACGCATGCGCCCCATAGCGGCTCGTTTCGGACGTCGTTCTGACTTCGCCGCCCGGCATGGTCACAGTATAATGGAGTTCGATCTCCTCGCGCAGATAATAATAGTCCAGGATATTTTCCCCCGCGCCGAGAACGCACTGGAAGGTCGCCTCTTTGGAGGGATCGAGATAGAAGCAATCCTCCTCGGGCAGCTTGGGGAAGAGCGTCTTGCCCTCCCAATCGGCGCCGGACTTGCTCCAGATCTCGCTCTTTTCAAATTTTTCTGGCTCATCGGGATCCTGCACATAGACGTTGACCGCAAAATTCGCCTTATAGCGCGCGGTGAGGGTGAGATCCTCCTCGGGCATGAGGGTATTTTCGTTGATCGGCTCGCCGTTTTTCATCCAGCCGCCGAAAACCAGCCCTTCCTTTTCGGGAACGAAGTTTTTCAGATAATCCGAAAGGTTGGTCTTGGGTTTGAGACGATGCTCCGCCGCGTCGAGCCTGCCGCCCGCCGTTTCCAACGTCAAATTGACGTATTTGCCGTATTTTGCATAATACGTCGTGCTTTTTGAGGGCATTTTCTCGGGAAGTTCCTGCCTTTCCCCCGAAAAATCGCTCTGCAGATACCAGCCGTCGAAGAAGTAGCCCTCCTTCTCCGGATCGGATGGCGCCCGGTAGACCGCGCCGACCGCCCCCTCCACCGACTCCACCTCCGTGCCGCCGTTCGTCACGAAGCGGAGCGTCACCTTTTCGCTGCACGCCGCAAGTACCAGCCCGGTCAGCAGCAGACAGAATACTGCCGCAAACAGCGTGACAGCCGCCGTCAAAAATGTTCTTTTGATGACTTTCATAAAAATCTCCTTTCCTCTCCCCCGATTGCGGCACGCCTGTCCAATAGCGTTTTTTATTTGCGTGCCGCGGGGAAAGTATCCTGTATTTTATCATTTCCGCCCCGCGAAGCATGGGCGATTGCGGCGAATTATCGCTTTCTTTCCCGATTTGAACTTTTCCGGAATATTTTCGCGCGGCGCTTGTATTTTTCGCGAAAAAGCGCTATAATGAAGAAAAACACTCGGAGGTTCCCATGCCCTTAGTCACAACCACGGAAATGTTCCAAAAAGCCTATCAAGGCGGCTACGCGATCGGCGCGTTCAACGTCAACAATATGGAGACGATCCAGGCGATCGTCGAGGCGGCGGAGGAATGCAACTCGCCCGTCATTTTGCAGGTCTCGGCGGGCGCGAGAAAATACGCGAATCCCGTCTATCTGCGCCATCTCGTGGCGGCTGCCGTCGAAACCACCCATATTCCCGTTGCCATGCACCTCGACCACGGCGCCGACTTCGAGATCTGCAAGGACTCCATCGAAAACGGCTTCACTTCCGTCATGATCGACGCCTCCTCGAAGCCCTGGGAAGAAAACATCGCGATCACGCGGGAAGTCGTCGAATACGCGCATGCGCGCGGGGTCGTCGTCGAGGCGGAACTCGGCAAGCTCGCGGGGATCGAGGACGACGTCAACGTCGCCGCAAAGGACGCCCTCTTCACCTCGCCCGACGAAGTGCAGGAATTCACGTCGCGCACCGGGATCGACTCGCTCGCGATCGCGATCGGCACCTCGCACGGCGCCTATAAATTCAAACCGGGACAGGATCCGAAGCTGCGCATCGACATTCTCGAAGAGATCGGCCGCCGTCTGCCGGGCTTCCCCATCGTCCTGCACGGCGCGTCCTCCGTCCCGCAGGACAAAGTCGCGATCGTCAACCAATTCGGCGGCAGCATGCCCAACGCGATCGGCATTCCCGAGAGCGAGCTGAAAAAAGCCGCAAAGCTGGCCGTCTGCAAAGTCAACATCGACTCCGATCTTCGCGTCGCCTTCACGGCGGCGGTTCGCAAGCACCTTGCGGAAAATCCTTCCCATTTCGACCCGCGCCAATATCTCACCGACGCGCGCGCCTGGATGAAGGAAATGGTCAAGCACAAGATCTGCGACGTGCTCGGCTCGGCTAACAAAGCGTGATCTTCCCGCATAGAACCTCTTTTTACGGAAAAAATTTTTGCGGAAAAAACCGCCCGCGCCGCAACAGCGGCACGGGCGGTTTCAACATTCTTTCAACCGTTATTTTTCCGATCCTTTTTGGGCAATATAAATATCCACATCCCCTTTCACATTTTCGGGGATCTCCACCTTCGTCTTATCGACAGCGGAGATCGCGATCTCCCCACCGGTGATCGAAGATCCTCTTGCGATCATCGTCACGCTGCCGTCCTCCGAAAACCGCAACGAAGTTCCCGCCGTGCCATACTGGGTCAGATCGTAGCAGCCGGTCTCCTCGTTATAGCGGAAAGACTCCTTTGATTTCGGATCTTTATATTGGCGAATTTGCAAGGCGGCATTGGCGACAGACTCCGTTTCCATGATAAACTCTGCCTTTGTTGTCTCGTAGACCTTGCCATTGCTCCACTCATAATATTGGTCTTGATAGGCGAAATAATATTTCTCATCTGTGTCTTTTACAAAATTTCCGCTGCTTTTTTCAAATCCCTCTTCTTCATCCAATTTATACATGATCTCATTTTCAAGATCGATTTTATATAAATGCCTCTCGTATTGCCACTCCCCGTACTTTGCAGCTTCCTCTTTGGGGTAAGTGAAGTACAAGGTCAAATCTACGGTGATGCTTTTGCATTTCTCCACGTCGATATCAAGATATTTTTCCCACTCGCTGTCGGACAGCTCTCCCAAAATACCGTCTCCGTTCTTTCGACATGCGGAAAGAAGCCCCGTCCCGCAGACAATCGCCGCAGCGATCCCGAACACCGCCGCTTTTTTCAATCCTTTCATAAATGACCTCCTAAATTATGTAATGTACACATTATATAATGTAAAAATCTATTTGTCAACTGTTTTTTTCCTATATGATGAATACATTCTATAATACATACATTAGATAAGGGGGAAATTTCATGCACTTGCGCGTTCTGGAGATCCTGAAAGAAAAGCAAAAGACAAAGTATTGGCTGTATATCCAAATGGGATTGAGCTACCAAAATTTCAACAAGCTGGTCAACAACCGCACGAAAGGCATTAAATTCGAAAATCTCAAAGCGCTGTGCGAGATCCTTGAATGCACGCCGAACGATCTGTTCACCGAATACTATCAAAATTAAGAAAATAGAAGGCGCGCCGCCCACAGATTGGGCGGCGCGCCGTTTCGCCGTTTTCGAATGTTTTCGGGTATTTTCGGGCGTTTTTCGCTCTTTTCTACCGGTTTTTGCGTTATCCACAAAAGTTATCAACTTATCAACAGGAACAAAATGCTCAAAAACTGCAAGACTGTGCCCGCGATATCGAAAAGGTGCCAGATCGAGTGGAAATACTTCACCTTTTTGCCGAGGGCGAAGAACAGGATCCCGCCGGTGTAGGCGATCCCGCCCGCAAGCAGCAGCCATAAAGACGCGGCGGGCGCGACCCCGATGAGACTCGGCAAAATGGCGGCCGCCGCCCAACCCATGCAAAGATAAAAGACCATCGAAAGGATCTTGATCGCCTTGCTGTTCATCGCGATCGCGTTGCCCGTCACGCCGAGCGCGCACAGCGCCCATTCCCCAACGAGAACGGCGATCGAAAGCGGACTGTTTCCCAGCATGATCACGCAAAACGGAGTATAGGTCCCCGCGATGAGCAGAAAGATCGTGCAATGATCGAAGATCCGGAACACCCCTTTCGCCCGTCCGTCTGGCAGAAAATGATAGAGCGCGCTCATCGTGTACAGGGTCACGGCGCAGAGCCCGAAAACCGCGACCGAGATCATCGCCCCCGCGGAAGGATAGGCGAAGATCAGGCAGATCACGGTAAAGACGAGCCCGATCCCGCCGCCCGCAATGTGCGAGACGGCGTTGAAGATCTCCTCGCCGTGCGAATAAAAAGAGCAAAATCCCTTCCGCTGGCCCGAAAGGATCTCCTCCCGTCGCCGTTTCCTCCGCTCCTTTCTCGATTCCTTTTTTGTTCTTGTTTCGCGCCCTTCCTCGCAAAGGACGCCCCTTTCGATAGACTGTTCCATCGCCGCCTCCCGCTGTTTCTGTCATCAGTATAAGCGATTTTCGCAAAAGAAAAAAGTGTTTTTCCGTCCTTTTCGGGCGAAAGCGCCGCAAACCGCCTCTCCTCTTTTTTCCACCGCTTCTACCGCCCCAAAAACCCGCTCTACCGCGCAAAAAAAGCGCTCTACTCCCGGTAGAGCGGCTTATTTCTCCCATTTGTTATTTTTTCCAGAGGGCAAAATAGAGGATCACGATCGTGACGGCGATCACCATGCCGACGATCCAGGTGACGATCTTGATCTTCTTGATCTGCTTGTCCGTCAGGGGCTGATAGCCCTTGGGCTCGAGTTTCCCCCCGCAGTGGGGGCAGGTTTTCATATGGTCGAACACCCCCTCGCCGCAGTGGGGGCATTCCACAATATGCGCCTCGGCATATCTCTGCCGCTTCGCCTCTTCATCTTCGTAGACCGTTGTCTTTTCTCTCTTTTTCATAGTCCGATTATACCACAAATTCCGCGCAAAAGAAAGCGTTTTGGGCCTAAAAGCCGGAGAAAGCTCCGCCTTCGCCCGCCGCAAAGAACGATTCCAAGATCATTCGACGCTTTTGAGCGATTCGGTCATGCTGATCTTCGAAATGAGCAGGCCGAACACGCCGTTGATGACCGCGGCGGTCGCGAGCGAGCCGAAAACGGTCAGCACATAGGAAATCGGTTTGAGCGCATAGACGAACGCCATCGTCGCCATTTCGTTGAGCTTCATCACGAGATACATGAGCGGATAGCCGAAACAGCTGCCGATCGCCGTCCCGATGAGGGTGAGGATCATGATCTCGACGATGAGCGCAAAGGACACCTGGAAATTGTCAAAGCCGAGCACTTTCAGCGTCGCCATGTCGCGCGAACGCTCCTTCACGTTGAGCAGGGACAGATTATAGAGCACGACAACGGAGAGCAGGATCGCAAAGACCATGAGGGTATACTTCATCGCGTTCGTCGAGGAGATGAGACTCTCGATCTCGCCGACCCGGTCTCCCATCGTCTTGGCAGTGCCCACGCCGTTCACCTCATTGAGCACATCGCGCACTTCGTCGGCATAGCCCGTGCGCACCCAGATGTTCTCCTGGAAATAGCAGCTCTCCGAAAAATAATTTTCCGACGTGAAAAATCCGTTCCAGGTGGACGTCGGGACGACGTCCTCGATCTTGTATTCCGCGGAGCAGCTCCCCAGCGTGAAGGTAAAGACGTCGCCCTCCCCGACGCCGAGGACGTCCGCCGTAATGCGCGACATCGTGTTGCCGCCCTCCGTCACGCGGTTCATTCGGGATCCTTTTTCGAACACATAGACCGAGATATCCTTGCTCTGTTTGGGGGTGTGCGCGGTCGCGACGTACGTTCTCACCCGCTCGTAAAATTCGATCTTGCCCGTCTCCTTTAATTCGTCGAGCTCTTGGAAAAATTCCTCCTCCTGCGCCGCCGAATAGGGGCTGATCACGTCGAAATCGCTCAGATATCCGTAGTCGTTCTCGACGGACGCCTGCATCGTGTCGCCGATGCCGAAACTCGTGCACAGCAGCGCGGCGCAGCCCGCCACGCCGATGATCGTCATGAGCGATCTTCCGCTGTTAATCCGGATATTGCGAAGCGCCATGCGGCAGGAGAGCAGAAGATGACGGTTATTTTGACTGCGGCCCGTGCCGCGCATGACCTTGGGCGTATAGGTGATCTGTTTGGGACGCATGCACTCGGCGGGATTCTCCCTGATGACCGAGCGCGCCGCCCAGAAGCCGATCGCAAGCGACAGCAGGGAGACGGCTGCCGTAAAGCCCGCCGTCCAGACAAAGGAAAAGATTGTGTTCGTCATCTTGGGCATGGAAAAGATGAGCCCGTATTTGATCGTCATAACGGCGGGGACGATCAGCGGTCCGAGCACGGCGCCCGCAAGACAGCCGAAAAAGGTGACCGCCGCCCCCATAAAGGCATAGTGGAGCATGATCCGCCCGTTCCCCATGCCGAGCGCCTTGAACGTGCCGATATTGATCCGCTCCCGCAAGACCAGCCGGCTGATACTCGTCAAAATCACGAGCACCGACACGAGAAAGAAGATGACGGGGAAGATATAGAGCATATTTTTGGATTGCTCCACTTCGTTGTCGAGGATGACGACCGACTCCATCGTGTCCCGATCGTAGACAAAGAGCAAATTGCTCTCCTCTTTTTCGGCAAAATAGTCCCGGATCTGCGTTTTTTCCGCGGCATAGTCCCCGCTTTGCAAGAGGGCCTGGTTATAAAGATTTTCGATGACGGTCCTTCCGAGCCCCGAAATGGGCAGAACTTCTTCGAGCGCCTCCTCAAAGACTTCTTCGCTGAGAAAGACGGGCGAGTTGGAATAGATGTTCACCCCCTCCACCGAGTGCATGAGCCCCGTAATGCGGAAGGTAAAGCTCGGAGAGATCCCATAGCGCTCAAAAAGCGCCTTGAACGCGGTGAATTCCACCGTGATCTCGTCGCCGATCATGTAGTTGCGGGCGTTCCGTTCGGAATTTGCGACCGTCTTGTCGATGAGTACGCCCGCTTCCCCGTCCGTGATATACGGCCTGTTGCGCGACGTGTCGGAGACGAAGATCTTGGCGATGTTCGGCTGTCCGGTCTCCCCGGTATGGGAAAATTCGCCGTCCGAATAAATGCGGTATTCGGGGGAAAACTGCGCCAGAAATTCCTTGTCCGCGCTCTCGAAGGAAGTCGTCTGCACGATGAGGTCGGCAAGATGGGACTCCTCGAGATACATCTCCGCCCGCTTTCGCAAGGTGATCGTATTGGAAATGAAGCCCAAAAACAGGGTGGAGGCGAGCGCGGTGATTACGAACATCGAAAGATATTGAAACCAATTCCGGAAGAGCTCGCGCGACATGAGTTTGAGCATGAGCCTGTTCACCACTCCACGTCACCTGCCTCTTTGGGGTCGGGATTGGACAGATCCTCGACGATCGTCCCGTCCGACAGACGGATGATCCGGTCGGCGACGTCCGCAAGTTTTGCGTTGTGCGTGACGATGACGACCGTCGTGCCGTAATTTTCTTTGAGCCGTTTCAAAAGGGCGAGGATCATCCGCCCCGTCGCGGAGTCGAGCGCGCCCGTCGGCTCGTCGCAAAGGAGAAGGCGGGGCTTTTTCACGATCGCCCGCGCAATGCTCACCCGCTGCTGTTCCCCGCCGGAGAGCTGGGAGGGAAAATTCCCGGCGCGCTCCGAAAGGCCGACCTGTTCGAGGGCGTCCTTTTCATCCATGCTGCCCTCGCAGCGGGCGATCGCCACGTTCTCGCGCGCCGTCAGATTGGGCATGAGATTATAGAATTGAAAGACGAAACCGATATCCCGTCTGCGGTAGCCGACGAGCTGTTTTTGCGTAAACGCCGTGATCTCTTTGCCGAACACCTCCGCCGTGCCGCCGTCCGCCCGGTCCATGCCGCCGAGAACGTTCAGAAGGGTGCTTTTCCCGGAGCCGCTCGGCCCCAAAATCACGGTAAATTCCCCTTCCGAGATGGAAAAGCTCACGCCGTTCAGCGCCCTGACCGTGCGCTGTCCGCTCCCGTATATTTTTTTCAGATCTTTGACGATGATCCCGCTCATAACCCTTTCCGCTCTCTCGCAAAATTTCGATTATAGTATAACACGCTTGAAAGAGATTTTCAAGCGTGCCGTCATCATGTTTTTGTGTGACAATCGTAATTTTTCTGTGAAAATGCGGCGGCTTTTCAGCTTTTTTTGAAAACTTTGTCGAAAAGAACGTCGGAAAGGACGCCGAGCCGCTCGGGCGAAAGGGTCTCGCCGCGCACCCCTTCCCCGATCTCCGCCGCCCGGAGGATCTCTTTTGCGGTGACCCGGTCGATCCGAAACGCCGCAGTCAGGTTATTTTCGAGGGTCTTTCTGCGGCTCAGAAAGGCGCAGCGGACCGTCTCGCGGTAGCATTTTTCGCTTCGGACCTCGAAACCGCCCCGTTCAAAGTCGATCTTCACGACGGCGGAGTCAACGTTCGGGCGGGGGAAAAACATCTCCCGCGGCACTTTGCGCAAGATCTTCGCCTCCCCTCTTCTGGCGATCGCCGCCGTCACCGCGCCGTATTCGGGCGTGTCCGCCTTGGCGCAGAACCTCTGCGCGACCTCCTCCTGTACCATCAGTGTGAGCGAGCGGCAGCTTTGGCTCTCCTCGACAAATCTCATCAAAAGGGGGGTCGTGATATAATAGGGAAGATTGGCGCAGACAAGATAGCTTCCCAGCTCCTTTTCGAGCGCCCCCAGATCCTCTTTCAGAAAATCGCGGAACACGACTTCGACGTTTTTCAGCCCCGCCAACGTCTTTGAAAGCACTTCCATGAGCCCGCGGTCGATCTCGAAGGCGAGCACCTTTTCCGCGCGCGCCGCTAACGCCCGCGTGAGCGCGCCTGCTCCCGCGCCGATCTCGAGCACCGTCATGCCGTCCGCGCCCGCGTCGCAGGCGATCGCGTCGAGCAGATTTTTATCGCTCAGAAAATTCTGACCGTATTGTTTTTTGAACCGGAACCCGCTTTCTCTGAGAATTTCCTTCTCTTCCATAACTTCCCTTGTAAAGGAGCGCGCAGAGCCGCCCATACTGCTTTCAGAGAGAACAGATCTCTCCCCACATAAGACAAGGAGAGCCGGGCGACAAAGCACGGCTCTTCGATTTTTTATGAGATCGTTTCCCGGACGCGGAGAGGGATCCCAACTTCGGACGCGATCTGCCGGCAGCGGCCGACCGCCTCTTCCCCAATACAGTCTACGACCGAGAACCAAGCGTTCAGGCCGCATTTTTTGCAGCGCTTTGCAAAGGCGAGCATTTCCTCAAACCCGTTCGGGATGAGCGGACGGCAGAGCTCGTCATATTCCGCTCTCGTCGGCGCGTTGAGGGAGATGTTCACTCCGTCAAGCAGGCCTTTGAGATCGGGCACGATGTCCCGCCCGTTGATCGCGCTGCCCTGTCCGTTGGTGTTGAGACGGGTCTTTCCGCCCCGCTCTTTGACATGTTTAGAGACCGTGATCATCTCGCGGAGACGGAAGGTCGGCTCCCCGAACCCGCAAAAGACGATCTCGGCGTACTGTTTGGGGTCGCCGATCTCCCCGATCACCTGTTCCGCGCTCGGCTCCCTTCCTTTGAGCCAGAGGGCGTGCCCCTCATAGGTCTCCTTCCCGTTGCGCACGCAGAACGTACAGCGGTTGGTGCAGCGGTTGGTGAGGTTGATGTACAAATTTTCTCCGATCCGATAGGTATAAGTATCTTTCATCTTCTCAATTTGGGGAAAAGTTTCAGGGCATTTTCCCCGATCGCCCGCTCCGCCTCGCAAACTTCGATCCCCTTGACGGACGCGATCTTTTGAACGATCACGGGGATGTTCGCGGGGCTGTTCTTTTCACCGCGGAAGGGGGAAAGATAGGGGCTGTCCGTCTCCGATAAAATTCTGTCCATCGGGCAGGCTTCGACGCTCTCGACGACGCGCCGCGCGTTTTTGAAACAGACGACGCCGCCGAAGGAGAAATACGCCCCGAGCTGCAGAAAGTTCTCCATCTCCTCTTTCCCGTATCCGTAGCAGTGCATGAGAAAGCCGTTTTTCAACAAATTTTTGTTCTCGCGCAAGATCGCGAGGGTGTCGGCGCAGGCGTCCCGCGAATGGATCTGCACGGGGAGCAAGAGCTCGGCTGCAAGGGCGAGCTGCCGCTCGAAAAGTACGCGCTGGCTGTTTTTCTCGAACTCGGCGCCGTGATAGTCGAGCCCGATCTCCCCCACCGCGACGCATTTCTCCAGGCGGGCGAGTTCCCTCATCCGCCGAAGATCCTCTTCAAAAAGCGGATCCCGGGCAAATTCGGGGTGGATCCCGACCGTAAAATAGCAGCCTTCATGGGTTTTGGCAAACTCGGCGTGCATTTCGCTGTGAAAGACGGTGTCGCCCGCCAAAATCACCATCCCAACGCCCGCCGCCCCGATCTTTTCCCATTCTTCCGGGAAGGAATATCCTTCCTCCGCAAAGTGCGCATGGACGTCGATCATCTGATCTTCGCGCCGCTCAAAATCTCCGCCTTTTCGGGGGAGAGCAGGCTGAGCTTGCCGGTTTCGTCCTCGGCGCAGAGGATCATGCCCTCGGACAGCACGCCGCAGAGCTTGACGGGCTTCAGGTTCGTAACGAGCACGACCTTCTTTCCCACCATCTCCTCGGGCGTGTAGAATTTGGCGATGCCGGAGACGACGGAGCGCGTCTCTTCTCCGATCTTCACCGTTTCATGCAGCAGTTTTTCGGATTTTGCGACCTTTTCGCAGGCGACGATCTCGCCCACCTTCAATTCGATCTTTGCAAAATCGTCGATCGAGATCTCGGCGGGCGCCTTCTCCGCTTCCGCCTTCTTTTCGGGCTTTTTGTCCTTCTTTTTCAGCTCTTTGACGAGGTTTTCGACCTCCGCAAGCTCCTTTTTGACGTCGATCCGCGGGAAGATCGGCGGAAGTTTTTCCACCTTTGCGCCCGCTTTCAGCTCGCCGAACGAGACATGCTCGAAGCCCTCGTCCTCCTCGCAGGAGAAGCTCTTCAAAATCAGCCGGGACGCCTTCGTCAAAAACGGCTTCAAAAGCACCGCGCAGATCCTGCAAACTTCGGCAAGATGATACAAAACGGTCCCGAGCCGCTCCCGCTTCCCCTCGTCCTTTGCGAGGATCCAAGGCGTCGTCTCGTCGATGTATTTGTTCGCCTTGGAGACGACGGAAAAGATCTCATCGAGCGCGTCGGGCGCATTGAGACGGTCCATCGCCGCCTTCACCCGTCCGAACAAGCCGTTCGCCGCCTCTTCGAGTCTGAGATCGACCTCCTCCTTCTTTCCGCAGGCGGGGAGAACGCCCTGAAAACTCTGCCCGATCATCGCCGTCGTCCGTGAGACGAGGTTTCCGAGATCGTTCGCAAGGTCGGCGTTGATCCGCAGCAGCAGCCGCTCGTTGGTATATTCGCCGTCGCTGCCGAAGGGGATCTCGCGGAGCAGGAAATAGCGGATCGCGTCCGAGCCGTACCGCTTGACGAGCTCATACGGGTCGGTCAGTTCGTATTTGACCGCGTCCTGTTTGGATTTTGAAAGTTTGTCGCCGCCGATGAGCAGCCATCCGTGCCCATAGACCTGTTTCGGCGGTTCAAGCCCGAGCGCCATCAGGATCGCGGGCCAGATGATCGCATGGAAGCGCACGATCTCCTTACCCACCATGTGCAGATCCGCGGGCCAGAATTTTTTGAGTTTTTCCTCGTCGTCCGAAAGGTAGCCGAGCGCCGAAAGATAGTTGGAAAGGGCGTCGATCCAGACATAAGAATAATGATTTTTGTCGAAAGGCAGGGGGACTCCCCACTTCACCGTCGTGCGCGAGACGCAAAGATCCTGCAGTCCCGCTTTGAGAAAGTTGTTCACCATCTCGTTGACGCGGGATTTCGGCTGCAAAAACTCGGGGTTGTCCTCATAGAGTTTCAGAATGCGGGGCGCATACTTGGAGAGACGGAAAAAGTAGCTCTCCTCCTTCTGGAGGGTCACTTCCCTGCCGCAGTCGGGGCATTTCCCGTCTTTGAGCTGGGTCTCCGTCCACATGCTCTCGCAGGGGGTGCAGTACCAACCACTGTACTCCGATTTATAGATGTCGCCCGAATCGTAGAGCTTTTGATAGATCCTCTGCACGCAGCGGATATGGTCCTCGTCCGTCGTGCGGATAAACCGATTGTAGGAGATGTCGAGAAGGCTCCACATGCTCTTGAGCTCGGCAACGAGCGGGTCGATGAATTCGAGCGGGGTGATCCCGCGGTCTTTCGCCTCTTTTTCCACCTTCTGCCCGTGCTCGTCGGTGCCCGTCAGAAAATAGACGTCCTCGCCGAGCATTCTGTGGAACCGCGCGAGCGCGTCGCAGATGACCGTCGTATAGCAGTGCCCGATATGCCAATTCCCACTGGGGTAATAGATCGGGGTGGTGATATAATAAGAATTTTTTTTCATAGCCGCCTCTTACAAATCTTGATATCTCCATTATAGATCAATCGGCGCGAAAAGTAAAACGTTTTTTGCAAAAAATTGCGTGGCTTCCCTCCCCGCCCGTTGGCCCCGGCATATTCCGCCGCGGACAGGCATAAGATTGGACATGAACGCCATTTTTGCCGTCGTTTTTTTGCTTTCCGCCCTACTCTTTCTCCTCTTCGACCCGAATGGGTTTTTATCGGCGCTTTTATCGGGCGCCCAGAAATCCGCCGTCCTCGCCCTCTCGCTGCTCTTTGTCTACTGCGTCTGGCTGGGCTTTTTCAAGGTCATGGAACAGAGCGGGCTCTCCGCAAAACTTTCCCGGCGGGTCTATCCGCTTGCAAAGAAATTGTTCCGCTCAAGCGATCAAGACGCCCTGCTCCTTGCAAGCGAAAATCTCTCCGCAAACTTTCTGGGGCTTCCCGGGGCGCCCACGCCGCTCGGGATCCGCGCCGCCGAAAAATTCTGCGCCGCAAAGAACGACTATGCCGCGGATATGCTCTTCGTGCTCAATGCGACGAGCTTGCAACTTTTGCCCACGACCGTCATCGCCCTGCGCCTTGCGGCGGGCTCCGCCGCCCCCGCGGACATCTTTCTCCCCACCCTGATCTCCACGCTGTTTTCCACCCTGCTCGGCGCTTTGCTCGTTCGGCTCACCGCAAAGAGGCGGAAAAAATGACCTTCTCCGCCCTCCTCTCGCTGATCGTCCCCCTGCTCTTTCTCGCTCTCTTTCTCTACGCCCTCATCAAAAAAGTCAAGCTCTATGACAGCTTTACCGCGGGCGTCAAGGAGGCGGTGCCGCTCGTTCTGTCCGTCTTTCCCTATCTCGCCGCCATCCTCATGCTCTCCGAGCTCTTCGAACAGAGCGGGCTCTCGGGCTATCTCACGCGCGCCCTGTCCCCCGCCTTTTCCGCCCTTGGGATCCCCCCTCAGATCTCCAAACTCGTCTTATTGAAGCCCTTTTCGGGCAGCGGCTCCACGGCGCTTTTGTCGGAGATCCTCTCCGCCTACGGACCGGACAGCTATATTTCTCGCTGCGCCTGCGTCGCTTACGGCTCCAGCGAAACGGTTTTCTACATCTCCGCCGTCTATTTTGCGGGCGCGCACGGAAAGAAACTTTTCAAGCCCGTCGTCATCTCCCTTGCGGCGAATTTTCTTGCCGTGATCCTGGGCTGTCTCTTGTGCCGCGTCCTTTGAGCCTGCATGTTCCTTCGAAAATTTTGCCGAATTTTGAAAATTTATGACAATTTTTGCGAAATTTTATGCAAAAAAAATTTTTTCGATAACATTTCAAAATGTTGTTTACTTTCGGACGAAAATCTCCTATAATGGAACGGAAAAGTGAAAGAACCGCTCATAATTTTCCCCCTTATCATAAAGAAAGCTCCTTTGAATTTTTCAAAGGAGCTTTCTTGATTTTTCGGAAAAGTTTGTATTTTTCTGGCCCGTCTATTCTTTTTCCGCCTCTTTCCCCTCTTGCGGCGGCGCCGGCCGGAGGGTCTCCCCCTCGGCAAAGACGAGCAAGACGGAGTACAGCATTCCGGGACCAAAGCTGAAAAAATGACACTCGAACAGGCTGGTGAGCAGGAAGGGCAGGATACAGAGCGCGAGAAAGATTTTCGTCATGGAGGGGCGCCGCACGAACAGCATGACCGTTTCAAGGCGGTGCGCCAGATAGCAGACGAGCCCGAAAATCCCGCCCGTCGCCATCATCTGCAACAGAGTGTTGTGATAGCGCGGCGGCAGGAAGGCGTCCTTCCCGAGCGATCCCCAGCGGAACGCCGTGCATTGATAGAACCCCACCCCGAAAAACGGATTGATCGTGAAATGTTCGATCGCCTGCCGATAGATCTCCGCCCGGCCGTTGATGATCTGTCCGTCAAACGTTCTTGCGATGACGTCGGAAAAGAGGACGACGAGCTTGCCCCAAAGGGAAACGACGATCAGAAGCGCCACGACAAACGCCGCGCCGAACACGATGAGATGGGCCGTTCTCTCCCGCTTGCCGCTTTTGACGAGCAAAACGACGACGCCCGCAAGATAGACGGCGGCGCCGAAGAGGATGGAGCTGCGGCTCTGCGTCATCACAAGCCCCGCAAACAGGACTACGGACACGATGGTGTAAATCCAGCCCCGTTTTTTAGTATAGGCAAGATAGAGGGGGGCGGGCAGGCTCATTGCAAGGACGCAGCCGACGTTGTTGTACATTCCCCAGCCCGTCTGCAAAACGCCGCTGTCCACCTCTTCCATGAACAGGATCCCCGACTTGACATACATGCCCAAAAGCTCGAACAAAAGTCCCCCGCCGATCGCCGTGAACACGAACGCCCAATAGCGCGCGTCCATCCGCTTCCAATCCACGCCATAATAAAAGAGGAAATACAGCCCGCAGAGCGAGAGGATGACCGTAAAGCCGAAAAACGCGGTCTTGAAACTGTAAAAGGAACTGAAGAGCCCGCCGAGGATCATGGAAAGCCCCAACGCGCCGAACCCGAAGATGAGCTTCGGGAGCGGTTTTCGCTCGCTGCGGCGGATCACCGTGACGAGCCTCGTCACGATCAGCGCGACCGCGATTGCGATGATACAGATGAGCTGGGTCTTGAAAGCGGGATCGTAAAAACCGGAAGTGCCGACGTTGAACGCCGGGTTGTTCTCATAGGAGATCGTCATGTAGCAGCAAAGCGCGATGGGAATGAGCGCTTTCAGATCTTCGTCGAAAAGGACGATCAAAATCCCGAAAAAAAGATAGAAATAAAAGACGGGCAGTTCCCAACCGAACAGGTTGGAAAAGACCATGAGCCCCGCGACGAGCAGGATGAACCAACGAGAATGCAGAAATTCTCTGATCATTGCGGCGGCGCGGCTTGCCCCGATCTTTTCGCTGTACTCCGTCAACATGAATTCATTATACTACATCTTTCCGATTAAGACAAGGGAATCAAGACAAATTTTCGTAACAATCTGAAAAATCGACGTATTTCGCAGGTCAGATCACAGGTCGATGGCGTCGCGGTAGAGCGCGCTCTTCGAAACGCCCCTGTCCTGCGCCGTTTTTTTGAGCGCGTCCTTTTTGCTCAGCCCCTCGTCCATATATTTTTTGATATGTTCGCGCGGGGGGAGCGCATTGAGGGGATTCTCCGCCCTTTTTTCGGCTCCTTCGACCAGCAGCACGTATTCCCCGCGTTTTTCCCCGCCGAGCCCTTCGGAGAGCAGAAAGGAACGGCTCTCCTCGTGGATTTTGGTGATCTCGCGGACAGCGCAGGCGCGGCGTTCGCCGAAAACTGCGTACATTTCGGCAAGATATTTGTCGAGATCCTGCGGCGCAGCATGGAAGATGAGCGTCTCGGGATAATCTTTGAGCCGCAAGAGCAGCTCCCTCCGCTCGCCCGCGCGATCGGGCAGAAAGCCCGCGAACAGAAATTTGTCCGAAGGCATGGCGGAGAGGGCGAGCGCGCAGACAAAGGCGCAGGCGCCCGGAATGACGGTGAACGGCTCCCCGTTTTCGCGGAAAAATTTCGCCGCAAGACCGCCGGGATCGGAGATCAGCGGCATGCCCGCGTCCGAGACGACGGCGACTTCCTTCCCTTCCCGCGAGAGGGCGAGGATCTTCTCTGCCGCCTCCCGCTCGTTGAATTTATGACAGGATCGGAGCGGCTTTTTGATCTCATAGGCCGAAAGAAGTTTCAGCGTGTGGCGGGTGTCCTCGCAGAAAATGACGTCCGCCTTCCGCAGCGTCTCCAAAGCGCGCAAGGTGATGTCTTTCAGGTTCCCGATGGGCGTTGCGACGAAATAGATCATGATCTTCTCCCTTCCGCATTCGGTTTCCGGTTGACGGCGGTCGGCAGAACGTCGAGCCCGGGCTTGCCGCCCTTGCAAGCGCAGATGAGCGCCGCATACGGCTTCGCGCCCGCTTTTCCCGCCACAAATTGCAGTTTTTTGGGTTCCAGCCCCTCTTTTTTGAGGGCAAAAAGCACCTCCGCCGTGCGGTCGGCCCGGTGGATGAGCGCAAATCTCCCGCCGAATTTCAAACAGCGCTTGGCGGCGCAGACGGTCTCTTCCAGCGAGAGCGAGAGTTCCTTTTTGCAGACCGCCCGCTCCTTCCCGGCGCTCTCGAAGCCGTCCCGTTCATAAGGCGGGTTGCAGAGGATCAGCGAAAAATATTCGGTGTATTTTGCGGGGATCTCCTGAAGGGGCACGTTTTCGACGTGAAATTTCTCCCCGAGCCCGTTGAGGGCGACGGTCCGGGCGCTCATTTCGGCAAGGTCGCGCTGCATTTCAAAGAGCACAACCTCCGAGATCCCCCGGTTTTCGGCGAAAAAGTGCAGCCCGACGACGCCGCTCCCCGAGCAGAAATCGGCGACGCGCTCCCCTCTTTTGGCGGAAAGAAAGCGCGCGAGCAGCACCGAATCGGACGTGAACCGGTATTTTTCGGTGTCCTGTATGATCTTGTAATCGCCGATGAGAAGGCTCTCCGTCACTTCCATTTCTTTCCCCCTTGTTTCCCCCCTTGTAAGGAAAAAAGCGCGGAGATCCCGCGCCTTTCTCGCTGTGTCGAATTATTCGGCCTTGATCGCACCCGTAGGGCAGCCGTCCTCGCAAGCGCCGCAGTCGATGCAGACGTCGGGATCGACGACATAGGTCGTATCACCCGCGGAGATCGCGCCAACCGGGCAGGTATCCGCGCAAGCGCCGCAAGAGACGCAGGCGTCCGAAATCTTGTGAGCCATTTTGACACCTCCATAAAATTCTTCTTACCGCGTATTATATCACAACTTTTTGCTTTCGTAAAGAGTTTTCGCGGAATTTTTTCATTCTTCGGGAATTTTGTCGCTGTCGTCGTCCTTTTCGGGCTTGTCCTGCCCGCGGCGGAAGGTGAGTTCGCTCACGGGATAGTCGCGGTAAAAGAGGCTCCCGTCCTTCTCGATCTTGACGCGCGCCGTCAGATTGAGCATATTCGTCGTCACGACGGTGCCATGCCCCTCGGGCGTGCCGACGCTGCCGCCGATCTTGGGCATTTTCTTATAGACCGAGGCGTAATAGTCGTTCTCATAGGAAAGACAGCACATGAGCCTGCCGCAAAGCCCGCTGATCTTGCCGGGATTGAGGGAAAGCCCCTGCGTCTTTGCCATCTTGATACCGACTTTCTTGAATTCCGGCATACAGCCGGCGCAGCAGCACTCCCTGCCGCAGGGGGCAATGCCGCCCAAAATCCGCGTTTCGTCGCGGATCCCGACCTGTCTCAGTTCGATCCGGATATGGAACACGCCCGCAAGATCTTTGACGAGCTCGCGGAAGTCCACCCTTCCCTCCGCGGAAAAGTAGAACACGACCTTGCTCCCGTCGAAGGTGAATTCGCAGTCGATGAGCTTCATCTCGAGCGAGTGCGCCGCCGCCTTTTCCTTGAAGATCTTCATAGCTTCGCTGCGCTTTGCAAGGTTGCTTTTGACGGTCTCCTCGTCCTTTTCGGTCGCGATCCGGAGAACGGGTTTGAGCGGTTGGGCGGGGCTTTCGATCTCCCGTTCGGGATCGGCCACCGTCCCGTATTCGAGACCGCGCGCCGTCTCCACGACCACCCCCTGCCCGCGCTTGAATTCAAAATTCCCTTTGCTGAAATAATAGGGCTTGCAGTTGTTGCGGAACTTGATCACGACGACCTTTTCCATCTTTCCTTTTCCTCCTTGATACCCAGTGCGAGCGCATACAGACAGCCCGAAAAATTGGCGTTGAAGCGGATCTGCTTCTCCGCCTCCGAAACGAGTTCGAGCGCGGCGAGCGTCGCGCCTTCGGGATATTCGCGCGCCAAAGCGGCGGTTCCCCCCGTCTTGAGCCCGGCAAACCGCTCCTGTCCCGCGCGCAGAAAAAGCATGTCGCGCAAGATCTGTTTGAGAGCGGCGAAAAACTCCCGTTTGCTCTTATATTGATCCATCCCCCGGCAGAACGTCCCGCTCTCTTCGAGCGACAAAAACCGCTCCGCAAGGCGGAACTCTTCCCCGCCTCCCAGAAGGAGGGCTTCCGCGACCGAATAGATCCCGCCGCTTGCCGCCGCAGCCCGCTTGATCTCTTCCGCGGGAAACGCCGTCCCGTCGGGGCGAATTGAGTAATTTCTCGTCAGCGCGCCTTCGATCTCCCCCTCGAAAAAGGGCGGAAGAACGAACTTTTTCACCCGCGACAAAACGGTGGGCAGCACGGGCGAAATGCTCTCCGCGCCCAGAAGAAAGCAGACGTTTTCGGGCGGCTCTTCGAGCGGTTTCAGAAGTTTGTTCTGCAAAAGCGTGGGCGCGTCGTCGAAACAGTCGAGAACAAACAGCTTTTTTTCCCCCTCCACGGGGTGCAGCATGCTCTCTTCGACGATCTCGGCGCAGTTTTCCGCCGTCAGCTTCTTCTCCGCCTCGGGAAAGATGAAAAGATCGGGATAGCGCTCCCGTTCGATCAATTCCGCCGTCCGCGTGCCCTCCGCGGCACCGAAAAACAGCCGCGCGCACTCTTTAAGCAGCCCGCGCAAATATTTTTTGTCGGGAAAAACGACGAGCACCGCCTGCGAAAAGGTCTCGCCGGGCGAGGCGCCGATCGCGCGGCAGACCGCCGTTTTCCGGTACAGCTCCTTCATGTTCTCTCTCCGTACATCGGGATCGCGCCGCAGGGCGCGTCCTTCTCCACCCTGCCGCGCGGCAGTTTCAGCAGATTTTTTCCCAGAATTTTGAGCTCTCTCAGCTTGGTGCAGGGCGAAAGGTAGAACAAAAGATAGTTCCCGTCGCAAAATTCGGGATAGATCCCCTTCTTTTCGAGAGCGTGTTCCGCCTCCTCCGCCCGGCCGCCGAAGGGAACGAGGATCTTCGTCCAATCGTCGTTTTTCACGCACCCATGCCGCGTTTTGAACTCCTCCGCAAGCCCTTCGAGCCGGACGTTGCGGGGATATTTGATCGCGTATTCCACGCTCGCAAGAATGGGATAGGACGGCGAAGTCGTCCGGAAATACAAAACGGCTTGTTGCAGCCGCTCCACCCATGCGCCCTTGCCCGAAACGACCGCCCCTTGCGTGAGTGCGGGAAGGGATTTATGCACGCCGTCCACCCAAAGGTCGGCGAATTTGCCCGCATGGTCTTTTGTAAAATGCAGATGTCCCCCATGCGCGCCGTCAAGGAGAAGAGGCTTCCCCTCCCCTTCGCAAAGCGCTTTCGCCGCGGCAAGGGGGGCGAAAAACCCATAGTAATCGGGCGAAGTCAGAAAGAGGGCGTCCGCCTCCTTCAAGGCCCTTTCGATCGCCTCCGTCTCCGGCTGCCGGGGAATGCCGTAGGCGATTTCGCAGTCGATCGGGACCGGCTCGACGCCCAGCGCCTTTAAGGCATGGAAGGCGCTCGGATGGGAAAATCCGGGCAGGGCGAGCCGTCTGCCGCCCGAAAGTCTGAGCGCATAGATCATGGAAAACACGCCCGAAGTACTGCCGTCGGTCAAAAGAAAGCTCCTGTCCGCTCCCAAGATCTCCGCCACATCCTTCTCCGCCGCCGCGAGCACGCCGCAAGGCGAGGCGAGATTGTCCGAATAGGAAAGCTCGGTGATATCCGCACCCGGACGCTTGTGTCCCGGCGTATGGAAGGAGAGATGTCTCCCCTTTTGCGCTTTCAGCATGTCGGCGATGCGGGTTTCCATCAGTTTCTTATTTTTTGGGCTTCATCGTCGGGAAGAGCAGAACGTCGCGGATGGTCGAAGAATCGGTGAGCAGCATGACGAGCCGGTCCACGCCCAGCCCGAGCCCGCCCGTCGGGGGCATGCCGTGCTCCAGCGCGTCGAGGAAATCCTCGTCCACTTCGGCGTTCACTCCCTGCGCCCGCTTCTTCGCCGCCTGCGCCTCCATGCGCTTCCTTTGATCAATCGGATCGTTGAGCTCGGAGAAGGCGTTGCCCATCTCCATGCCCATCATAAAGTATTCGAACCGTTCGGTCATTGTGGGATCGGACGGTTTGCGCTTGGCAAGCGGCGAGATCTCCACGGGATAGTCATAGATAAAGGTCGGCTGGATGAGCTTGTCCTCGACGAACGCGTCGAAAAACTCGGCGAGGATGTGCCCCTTGCTCGTCTTGTCTTTTTCGATCTCCACGCCCTTTTCTTTGGCGATCTTCTGCGCCTCCTCGTCAGTCTTGATGAGAGAAAAGTCCACGCCCGAGTACTTTTTGACCGCCTCGATCATGGTATAGCGTTCCCAATGCCCGAAATCGAGCTCAGTGCCCTGATAGACGATCTTCAACGTGCCGCACGCCTTTTCCGCAATATACCGATACATCTCCTCGACGAAATCCATGACGTCGCGGAAATCCTCATACGCCTGATAGATCTCGACCGTCGTGAACTCGGGGTTATGCTTGGCGTCCATGCCCTCGTTGCGGAAGATCCTGCCCATCTCATACACCTTCTCGAAGCCTCCGACGATGAGCCGTTTGAGATAGAGTTCGGTCTCGATCCGAAGATACATGTCGAGATCGAGCGCATTGTGATGGGTGCGGAAGGGACGCGCGTCCGCGCCGATCTCGAGCGGGAGCAGAATGGGCGTCTCCGCTTCGAGAAATCCCCGATCGTCCAGAAAGTCGCGGATCGCCTTGACGATCTTCGCGCGGCGGACGAAGGTCTCGCGCACGTCCTGGTTCATGATGAGATCGACGTGGCGGAGCCGGTATTTCATGTCGATATTTTGCAGCCCGTTGTACTTTTCGGGCAGCGGCAGGAGAGATTTGGAGAGCATTTCGAGGCTCGTCGCATGGAGAGTGATCTCCCCCGTCTGCGTCTTGAAGATGAACCCCTTCACGCCGACGATATCGCCGATGTCGAAGTCCTTTTTGTAGGCCGTGTACACGTCCTCGCCGACGTCCTGCCGGGTGACGTAGATCTGAAGCTGCCCGTCGCGGTCGGAGACGTGCGAAAAGGACGCCTTCCCCATGACGCGGCGGGACATCAGTCTCCCCGCAAAGGTGACTTCCTTGCCCTCGAACGCCTCGAAGCGTTCCTTGATCTCCCCTGAATGCGCGGAAACGGGAAATTTTGTGATCAGATAGGGATCGTGCCCCTCTCCTACGAGCTTTTGGAGCTTTTCCCGGCGGATCCGCGCCTGCTCGGCCAGCTGTTCGCCCTCAAGATCGGGCGTTTCGTTGTTTTCTTGCATAATCTCCTCAATTTATTTTCAGAATTTTAAGCTGATAATCTCCGTTGGGCGCCTTGATGGTAACGGTCTCCCCTTTCTTGTGTCCGAGAAGCGCCGCGCCGACGGGCGATTCGTTGGAGATGACGTTGTTCATCGGATCGACTTCCGTGGTGCCCTTGATCGTGTAGACCGCCTCCTCGTCGAGATCGAGGTCCTTCACCGTGACCTTCGAGCCGATATGGACGGCGGAATTGTCCTCCGTTTTTTCGATGATGACGGCGTTTTTCACCTTATACTCGAGCTCTGCGATCTCGCCCTCGTTCGCCGCCTGTTCGTTGCGCGCCGCGTCGTATTCGGCGTTTTCGGAAAGATCCCCGTGGCTTCTCGCCTCCGCGATCCGCTCGACGATCTCCTTGCGCTTCACCGTTTGAAGGTATTCCAGCTGCGCTTTTGCGGCTTCGTAGCCTTCCTGCGTCATTTCGAACTTATCTGCCATAAAAAACCCCTTTTGCGCGTCATTTTTTGCGCCGCGCGTTTGATTTTATACAAACGACCGTGATTTCGCGATGAAACCACGGTTTTTTGCTCTTCTTTGAACTTATTATATGCTTTTTTTGCAAACTTGTCAACTTACTTTTTCAGGAATTTTCTTTTGCGGCGATTTTTTCGGCGCTTTTTGAAATCGCTTTACAGCGCGAGCGGAAATATGCTATAATTTTTTCATGTTTCGCATTTGGGCAAAAATTTACCGCGAGGAACATATCGAGCGGCAGAACACCTTTGAATTTGAGGAGACTTTCTCCTATTCGGAGTTTTTCTCCTATCTTTCGAGGATCTGCGACGGGCTGGATATTCCCACGCCCGTGCTGCTGAAAACGCACATTTTCAACTATGCGAAGTTCCGGCATGTTGTATTCCGCCCGTCCGATTTCATGGAGAGCGTGGATTTTCAAAAACTCGTGCTGGAAAAACTCGATTGAAAGAAGAAGCCGTCCGAAATTCGGACGGCTTGTTTTTCCGGGCAAGATCTTTTGCAAAGCGCGCCTGTTGAAAAGAAAAAAGAGAGCGCGGTTTGTTTGAGATCTTTTCCGGTCCCGCAGCTCTTACATCCCTGTCGGAGCGCGGGGCGCTGAACGGCTTTCGCCGCTGTCGCTGTAATTTGAATAATTATCCACCGATACCGCCGCCAACTTCATCTTTAAGTTTGCTTAAATCTGTAATGTCGACTGTTGTTTTAACATTATAACCGTCCGCAGTTTTTTCGGTAGCCGTAATGTCACTTGCACCTTCGGCTTTGACGCCCTTCTTTTTGTTATCAAGGATAGAAACAATCGAAACTTCACCATCCTTGCCAACTGTAGCCGTGACATCCCAAGGGCCCGCCAATTTTTTGGTTGTTCCATCCAAAAATTTATCTTCGTGTTCCAAAATGTAGGAAACTGCGACCCCCTTTACAGAGCGTTCATTTGCTTGTTTTACTTTGTCCTCCGCGTCGTCCAATGCCCCCACGAAGAGCGGCACCGCGATCGCGACCAAAACCGCGATGATCGCAACGACGATCAGGAGTTCTGCAAGGGTAAAGCCCTTTCTGTTTCTTTTTTGCATGTTTTTTTCTCCTTAAAATTTGATTTTTTATATACCTGCCGCCGGGACGAAGCGGCATTTATATCCCTGTATAAAAAATGGAAAATGTTCATAGATTAGCTTAATCCATGAACATTTTCCAGCAAAATCCCGCATAAAATGGGAAAAGAATAAAATTTTTTTTGAAAAACATGCGCTTTCGGTTGACTTTCCGAAAAATATGTGATAAAATGCAATTAGATTTGTACATAGATTAAGCTAATCCATGTACATTTTTTCGACGGCGAAAGGGCCGTCTTTTTTGATAATTTTTTCAGGACGAAACATACTGCTTTCGTGAAACTCACCACTCTCATCTGCTGCGTTTATCTCATCCTCATGGGGCTCTTTCTGACCGTCTTTGCCTTCTCCGGGTTCGATCTTCTGCTCTTCCTCTGCTTCGGAAAGCAGGCACTCTACCGCGCCCTCCTCTCCCTTTCGGGGATCGCCGCCGCCTGGCTTTTATTCTGGCTCCTCGCGTTTCGCCCGACCGATCCGCTTTCCTGACAAAATCGCTTGACGGCAGCGCGTTCAAGTGCTATCATAAAGACACGGAAGGTTTTCGGCAAACACTTCCGAATAAAAAAACCGAGGTACAATTTCATGAAACAATTCTTCACGGTCAGGCGCATCTGCCGCGCGGGAGCAATCGCCGCGCTGTATGTTGCGCTTACTTGTTCTTTCGGAATGCTCAGCTTCGTCGGGCTCTTCCAATTCCGTCCCGCGGAAGCCCTCTGCATTCTTCCCCTCTTCTTTCCCGAAGCGGTCCCCGCGCTCTTCGTCGGATGTATGCTCTCAAACGTCATCTCGCAGTACGGGATCGCGGACATCTTTCTGGGCTCTTTCGTCACCCTGATCGCCGCCGCGCTCACCTGGCTTGTCGGGAAATTCATCCGCGAGGAGAACGCCAAAACGCCCGCGCATTTTGCCCGCATTGCGCTCGGCGGGCTCTTTCCCATCCTTCTGAACGCGCTCATCATCCCCATCGTCATCGTCTATATCGGCGGATTTACAGACAGTTTCGAGACGGCGCAGATCGCCTATCTTTGGAATTTCGTCTCGCTGCTCGTCTCGCAGTCGGTCTGGATCTATGCGCTCGGGACGCCCCTCTACTTCTTCGTCGCCCGCATGAGGAAGCGAGGTGTTACCGTCTTTCTCGATCAAAAGCAGCGCATTTCCACGCAAGCGTGATTTTTACCCGAAATATCTTGCCGAGGATAGAAAAATGCCGTCCCCTTTTGAAAAGGGACGGCTCTTTTACCAATCCTGTTTTTTGAGCGATTTGTCTTTCACGTCGTCGTAAAAGGAAAAATACCGTTTTTTCCATTCGGCGGGCGAAAGCGGCTTGTCCGCCTCCCCGCCCGCGCTTTCGTAATATCGCAGGTATTCTTCCAGCTCTTCCGCCGTGAAATCGCACTCCGAGATCTCCCCGTCAAACTGCTCGAACAGCTTCATCAGCCCGTATTGCGACATCTTTCCACCTCTTTCTGCGTCTATCCACAGTTATCCACACTCTGTCGGTGGATAAGTTGAATTCTTTTCCATTATACTACCTTTTTCTCGGAAAAGCAAATCCCTTGACAGAGCGGAAAAAATTTGTTACAATCTTTTTATAAGACAGCAAAGGCGAAATCGGTGAGGGGTCATGGAAGAAATTTGTAAAAGACAGAAAGAAGAGGCGCTCGACGAGGCGCTGATCCGGGCATGGGTGCGGCTGACGTCCACCCTGAAAAATACGCGCATGACGCAGGGCATGAATTATAACGAGGCGATCGTCATGCTGCTCGCCTACAACCGCTACCGCCAGGACGGAGAGGGGCTGATCTCCTTCAAAGAGATCACGCGCGAGACGAAAATGCTCAAATCGCTTGTCAACCGGACGATCGACTCCCTCGCCGCGAAGGGTTTTCTGGAACGGTGTGGCGGCGCGGACAAGCGCATGACCTTTGTGCGCGTCGTCAAAGAAAATTTGTCCGAATTTCTTTCGGTGCATGAGCAGTCTTTGCAGATCGCAAGACAGATCGTCGGGATCATCGGCGAACAGGACGCAAGGACCTTTGTCGAGATCGCCGAAAAGATCACCGCCCAAAACCCCCTCGGGCAGGGCGAGTGACGACGAACAAAAAACAAATCGGCGCAAAAAGCGGCGGACAGACTGTTCGCCGCTTTTTAATGTCTCTTCCAAAAATCGTACGTTAAAATTCCGGAGACCAACAATTCCATAAAGATTCCCTCCTATTTTTCATGCGGGATCAAAGGCCGAAGCGTTTTTTGAAATCCAAGAAATAACTTCTGGTGACGCAAGTTGTGACGCCGCAGCGCATGGTGATGTCATATCGGCTGCCGAAAGTGGGGACGATCTTGACGATCTTCAAGCGATTGACGAGACAGGATTGGCTGATACGGACGAATTTATCCTTGGGGAGTTTCTCCTCGACGGCATAGAGCCGCTCGCGCAGCGAATAGCGTTCGGCCCCGACGTAGAAGATCAGGATATGATCGAAACTTTCGACCATTTCGATCTCATTCATATCCACCCATTCCAAGCCGCCGTTTTCATCTTTGAGCAAAATGCGGCTTAAAACGAAGTTCTCCTCATAGAGGACGAGCTCGCCCGAAGAAGAAACTTCGAAGCCGCCCGCGCGCAGCCTGCGTTCGAGCTCTTCCCGCTTTTTCTTGCTACATTGCAGTCGGACTTTCATCGGCTCCATTTCCCCTTCTCTGCATTTTTCGTGAAGTACGGTCCCATTGATTTCCCTGTTCCGATCTTATCGCATCATATTTTTCCCGTTCTGAGGAAGCTCCTACGCAAAAATCATTCAAACAGTCGCAGGTTACGAGATTTTCTGTTAGATAAGAGGTTTCGACCTTATTATACATCATAATATGATGTATATCAACGATTTTACATCAGTTTATGGTATAAATTTTTCATGAATTTTGCAAAACTGGTTGGGCAAAACTTAAAGCGTGCAAGAAAAGAGATGAAACTGACGCAAAAAGAGGTTGCGACGACGCTCATGATGACGCAGCAGCAATACAGTCGGTTTGAAAACGGCGTGTTCGAATTGAATTATGCGCAGATCATGCAGCTTTGCGAACTCTATGAGATCACGCCGAACGAACTCTTCGGGGTAGACGAGACTTAAAAAGGTCACGAAATGGGGAAGATCTCTTAAAGAAAGTCGAAAAAAGATAAAAGAATAGGGGAAGAGCACTTGCATTTTGCAAGTGCTCTTTGTTTGAAGGCGGCAACTACCTATCCTCCCGGGTGCAAGACCAAGTACTTTCGGCGTAAGAGAGCTTAACGGATCTTGTAAAGCCGCAAACTTCTCATTTTGCCTTTCTCCATTTTCTCCGGTTGCGGCTTGCCCCGGAAGTAAAGCTCTCTTCCAAGAAAAGAGCACTTGCGTTTGCAAGTGCTCTTCGTTTTGAAGGCGGCAACTACCTATCCTCCCGGGTGCAAGACCAAGTACTTTCGGCGTAAGAGAGCTTAACTTCTGTGTTCGGG
>CANRGG010000006.1 GCA_947630115.1 uncultured Clostridia bacterium | reverse complement strand
TAGCTTAATCTATGAACATTTTCCAGCTTGGCGGCGCATAAAATATGAAAGTTCGGAAATTTTTTTGAAAAACAGGCAATTTTACTTGACGGAAATCAAAGAATATGTTATTCTATAAATAGAATTTGTACATGGATTAAGCTAATCCATGTACATTTTTTTGCGACGCTGAGTCCTCTTTGAAACCTCTTTTTTTGCGTTTTTTCTTGTTTCATAAAAATTATATCTAACCAACAGTTAGAAGTCAAGCATTTTCCATGCACTTTCGGTTAAAAATTAAGAAAAAAAGGAAAAATTATGGAAACGAACACGATCAAACAAAGGCTGAGCGCGGAGATCAAAGCCAGCGGACTCACGACCGTCGAGATCGCAAGGCGGGTCGGCGTATCCTCCGAGATGATCACGCAATATTCCACGACCAAAAAACTCCCCCGCCTCGACACCTTCGCGCGGATCTGCAAGGCGCTCGATCTCTCCTCCGACTATATCCTCGGCCTCAAAGATTGATAACAAAAAAAGGCGCGCCCCGATCGAAATCGGGGCGCGCCGCCTATTTTCCGAAATTTTATTCTTCTTCGTCGTCCTCGGGCAGATCCACGCTGTGATAGACCTGCTGGACGTCATCATTCTCGTCAAGTTTATCGAGCATTTTCAAAAAGGTTTCGAGCTTTTCGCCGTCCAAAGTGATCTTGTTCTGCGGGATCATCGAGATCTCCGCCTGCAAGAACCCCAGCCCCTTCCCTTCGAGATAGGTCCGGACCGCCGAAAACGCAGCAGGATCGGTGTAGATCTCATAGGCGTCCTCAGTCGTGACGACGTCGTCCGCCCCTGCGTCGATCGCATATTCGGTGACGGTGTCCTCGTCGAGCGTCGGCGTGCGCTCCACGACAAGATAGCCCTTGTTCTCAAACATATAGGAGACGCTCCCCGTCGTGCCGAGCGAGCCGCCGTGCTTGGACATGATCGCTCTCACGTCCCCCGCCGTGCGGTTGATGTTGTCGGTCAGCGTCGTGATGATGACCGCCGCCCCGCCAACGCCGTAGCCCTCATAGGTGAGCTCCTTGTACTCCTTGTCGCCGAGCTCCCCCGCCGCCTTTTTGATACAGCGGTCGATATTGTCGTTGGGCATGTTGGCGGCCTTCGCCTTTGCGATGATGTCGGCGAGTTTGCTGTTCGTCGACGGATTGGGATTCCCCTTCGCCGCAACCGCGAGCTCTCTGCCGAGTTTGGTGAAGATCTTTCCCCTTGCGGCGTCCGCCTTGCCCTTCTTTGCCTGGATATTATGCCATTTGCTGTGGCCTGACATTTCTTTCCTCCTATTTGATTTTCTCTGCCGCGAGCGCATACATCAGAATGCCCGCGCTGACTGCGGCGTTCAGACTCTCCATGCTGCCCTTCATCGGGATGCCGACCGTGTGCTTTGCCGCCCGCCGGACCTCTTCCGAAAGCCCGTTCCCCTCGTTCCCGATCGCAATGCAGTACTTCTCGGGCGGGGAGAAGGAAAGGACGTTCTCCCCCTCCATGTCCGCCGCGATGAGCGGAACGCTTTCGAGGATCTTCAACACCTCTTCCCGGCTCCCGCGCATGAGCTTGCAATAGAACACGCCCGACATGGACGCGCGCACGCTCTTGGGCGAGAACGGATCGGCGCAGTCGATGAGATACAACTCCCCGTATCCCGCGGCAGCGGCGGTCCGGATGATCGCGCCGACGTTGGAAGGATCGGACACGCCGTCAAGCAACAGACAGCGCCCGGTCGGCGGGACGAGCGGAAATTGCGGGATCTTTACCTCCGCGGCGATCCCCTGCGGGGTCTTTTCGTCCGAGACCGCGCAGAACGCGTCCTCGCCGAGCAGGAGAACGTTTTCGCCGAGTTTTTCCCTGAAAAAGGGAGATTCGGCGAGCGCGACGCGCTCCTTGGTCGCAAGAAGGGCGATCCGCACGATCTCCATGCCGCTCTCCATGCACTCGGAGAACATTTTTTCGCCTTCGACGAGGAAGGTCCCCCGCTCTCTTCGTCCCTTTTTCTCCTTCAAAGAGGCGAGCTCCTTGACGGCGGGATTTTGTTTGGACGTGATGACGGTCATGACAAAAAAGCCTTTCTGAAAAGGCTTTTGTTTCTCAAAGCGCGGCTTTTGCCTTTTCGCAGACCGCCGCAAATCCCGCGGCGTCGGAGACGGCAAGCTCGGAGAGAGATTTTCTGTTGAGGGTGATCCCCGCGACTTTCAACCCGTGCATGAGCTTGGAATAGGAAAGCCCGTTCACCCGTGCCTGCGCGTTGATCCGGGCGATCCAGAGCGAGCGCATGTCGCGCTTTCTGCGCTTTCTTCCGATGTACGCATAGTTGAGCGATTTCATCACCGCTTCGCGCGCGATACGGTAATTCTTGCTCTTGCAACCGAAATAGCCCTTGGAGAGCTTGAAGATCTTTCTGCGTTTTTTAACGGCGTTTACGCCTCTTTTAATTCTCATTGTCCGCTTCCTCCCTTAATCCTTATAAGGAATCATTTTCTTGACGGTATTTTCCTGCGTATGGGATACGAGCGTCACCTGGCGCAGGTTTCTCTTTCTCTTTCTGTTCTTGGTTTCCGCCTTGTGGTTCTTTCCGCCGTGGGGCCGATTGACCTTGCCCGAGCCCGTGAGCCAGAAGCGCTTTTTGGAACCGCTGTGCGATTTCTGTTTCGGCATATGATTTATCCTCCAAATATGAATTACGAATTTTGTTCCGCCTTCGGGACGGTCCCGCCGGCTTTTTTGGGCGCAAGGATCATGATGATGTTCCGCCCTTCCATGTTGATGGGTTTTTCGACGACGGCGACCTCGGCCAAAGAGTCGGAAAAGCCCGTCATGACGTCCTTGGCAAGCCCCGAGTGCGCCATCTGTCTGCCGCGCAGCCGGATGGAGACTTTCACCTTGTTGCCCGCCTGCAAAAATTTGGTCGCCTGCTTCGCCTTGACGTTGAGATCGCCCACGTCGATCGTCATGGAGAGCTGCACTTCCTTGAGTTCGACGACCTTCTGGTTCTTGCGGTTTTCCTTTTCCTTCTTCGCCTGCTCGAACTTGTACTTGCCGTAGTCCATGATCTTGCACACGGGCGGCACGGCGTTCGGCGAGATCTTGACAAGATCGAGGTCTGCTTCCTCGGCGAGCCTCATCGCCTCGTGCGGCGACATGACGCCCAACATCTCTCCCGTCTGCGAGATCACGCGGATCTTCTGATCGCGGATCTCTCCGTTCATCTGCGTTTGATTTTTAACTGCCATACTCCTCTCAAAAAAAGATATTCTCGTCCTTTTTCCCGAAATATAAGAAAAAGGTCATGCCAAAGCGCGTGACCAAACATTCCCCGCCCCTCGGGGGCGGCGCTTTCGATCGACCCGTAAAACGGCTCGTTTTACGGAGAGAAGGTTCTCTTCTGCTTTGACGAACATAATTTTACCATACTTTTTTCCCGTTGTCAACTTATTTTCTTGTTTTTTGAACCACTTTCCACCCTATTTTGCCCATTTTTGCCCACTTTTCAAGAGATCAGGCCTTTTTCAATACGATTCGAACTGCGAGTAGTAAAGCTGGGCATAATAGCCGTTCTGCGCCATGAGCGTCTCATGGGTGCCCTGTTCGACGACGTTCCCTTCCCGCATGACGATGATCTTGTCGGCGCGGCGGATCGTCGAGAGCCGGTGCGCGATCACGAAACAGGTCCTGCCCTTCATGAGCGTCGTCATCGCCTCCTGGATGATCTGTTCCGTCCGCGTGTCGACGTTGGAGGTCGCCTCGTCCAGAATGAGCATGGGCGAGTCCATGAGCATGGCGCGCGCGATCGTGAGCAGCTGCTTCTGCCCCTTCGAGATATTGACGGCGTTGTCGGTCAGAACGGTATCATAGCCGTTGGGAAGTTTTGTGATAAAGGAATGGATCTTCGCCGCCTTGCAGACCCGTTCGACCTCCTCGCGGGAGACCTCCCCGGCGCCGTAGGCGATGTTCTCGCGGATGGTGCCCGCGAACAGCCAGGTGTCCTGCAAGACCATGGTGAACGCGCGGCGGACCGACGCGCGGGTGAGCGTGGAGATGTCCTGTCCGTCGATCTCGATCTTCCCGCCGCAGGGATCGTAAAAGCGCATGAGCAGATTGATGATCGTCGTCTTTCCCGCGCCGGTGTGTCCAACGATCGCAACGACCTGCCCCTTTTCGACCGAGAGCGAGAAATCATTCAAGACCTTTTTTTCGGGCAGATAGCCGAAATTGAGATGTTCGATCCGCACATCCCCGCGCACATTTTCGAGGGGCACGGCGTTTTCGGGATCGGAGGGCTCCTTGGGCTCTTCGAGCACGCGGAACACCCGCTCCGCCGCCGCGATCGCCGACTGGAACTCCCCCATGATGTTGGCGATCTCGTTGATGGGGCCGGAAAACTTGCGGGAATAGAGCACGAATGAGGAGATCCCGCCCGCCGTCATCTCGACGCCAAAGAGCGGGTGCATGAAGAGGAGAGCGCCGCAGACGCTGATGAGGGTGAGCGACAGATTGTTGACGAAGTTGACGCAGGGGCCGGAGATCGTCCCGAGATATTCGGCGCGGGCATACGCCCGGATCGCCTCGTCGTTCTTCTTCTCGAAGTCCGAAATGATCTTCTCCTCGCAGTTGTAGGCGCGCGTCGTCTTTTGCCCCGCCGTGATCTCCTCGACGAAGCCGTTGAGCTCACCGAGTTTTTGCGAGCGGCGGCGGAAAAGCGGCTGAACGCGCCCGACGATAAATCTCGTCAAAAAGACGGAGAGCGGCACGGTCACGGCAAACACCGTCACAAGAAGCGGGGCGATTAAAAGCATCATGACGAGGGAACCCACGATCATGACGCAGCTTTTGAGCACGATCACGACGTCGTTCGCGAGCGATTCGCCGACCGTGTCGATGTCGTAGCTCAAAACGGAGATGATGTCCCCCGCCTGACGGTTTTCATAAAATCCGACGGGCAACCGGGTGAGATGGGCAAACACGTCCACCCGCATTTTTTTGACGATCCTGCGCGAAATGTACGCCATGCCGACCGACGAGAGATATTCGAGCAGCGCGGAGACGACATAGAGGGCGCAGAGAATGCCGGCATAGAGGGCGATCTGCGAAAAATCGGTGCCGCCCGCGGGCTTGATCTCGTCGATCGCGCGCCCGCACAGCCAAGGCCCCACAAGATTGGAAACGGTTCCCAAAATATTGAGGAAAAAGACGAGCGCCAGCAAAAAGAGGTGAGGTTTCAGATAGCGGAACAGGTGCTTGACGACGAATTTTTTGTCTACCTTGCGGCCCGAGAGGGCGCGGGTATCGCGGACGTTGGTCCTCAGCATGTCTCTCGCCCCCTTTCCGCCCCCATCTGCGTCGCATAGATGAGCGCATATTCCTCGCAGGAGTTGACGAGCTCTTCATGCTTTCCGGAGCCGATGATCTTGCCGTCCTCGAGGACGAGAATGAGATCGGCATGGCGGATGGAACTGACGCGCTGGGCGATGATGACCTTTGTGGCGTCTGCATATTCCCGGGAAAGGGCGCGACGGAGGGCGGCGTCCGTCTCATAGTCGAGGGCGGAGGAGCTGTCGTCGAGGACGAGGATCTCGGGATCCCCCGCAAGCGCCCTGGCAACGAGCAGCCGCTGTTTCTGCCCGCCGGAGAGGTTGTCCCCCTTCTGGGCGAGCAGAAAATCGAGCCCACCGTGTTCGTCCGCAAAGGCGCGCGCCTGCGCATGGTCGAGGGCGCGGAGGATCTGTTCGTCCGAAAGCCCTCTGCCGTAATCGACGTTCTCCCTGAGGGAGGCCGCCATCAAAAAATCCGATTGGAACACGACGCCAAACTTTTTCCGGAGCTCTTTCTGGGAATAGCTGCGCACGTCCTTCCCATCCACGAGGATCCGCCCCGCTCCCGCGTCGTAAAAGTGGAGCAGTAAATTGACCAGAGTGGATTTCCCGCTGCCCGTCGAGCCGATAATCCCGAGCGTCTGCCCGTGTCTGAGCGAAAAACTGACGTCTTTGAGATTGTTTTCGACGCCGTTATAGGAAAAAGAGACGTTCTCGAAGCAGATCGCAAGTTCGGGATCCCCCTCGGGCAGGGAAAGGATCTCCTCCTCGGTGTTCATGTCGAGCACGCTCTCGATCCGCGACGCGCTCGCCGAGCCGCGCGAGATGACGACAAAGATCTTGGTGAGCGCGATCATCGCGTTGAGGATGATCACGAAAAACTGCAAGAACTCGAGGACGGTGCCGGCGCTGTTGGCGCGGAGAGCGCCCACGACGATGAGCACGACGAGCCCGAGATTCAGCGTGAGCGTCGCGAGCGGATTGGAGAGCGACATGATCTTGTTCGCCTTGAATTCGGTGGCGGCGAGCTCTTTGACGACTTCGTCGAACTTCTCCGTCTCGAACTTCGACTTGTCGAGCGCCCGGATGACCCGCACCCCCGTGACGTTCTCCTGCGTTCTCTGGACCATCTCGTCCTGTTTTTTCTGGACGGAAAAATAGACGGGCACGCTCTGGCGGGTGATGAGAAAGACGGTGATCCCGACGATGGGCACGCAGGCGAGCAGCACGCAGGCGAGCACGGCGTCCTCCGAAAAGGCGAGGATCATGCCGCCGAGAATGAGAATGGGCGCGCGCACCCCGAGCCGGAGTGTCCGCGCGACCATTTGGTTGACATAATAACTGTCGCTCGTCAGCCTCGAGATCAGGGAGGGCAGTCCGACAGAGTCCACCTGCCGGCTGCTCAGATAGGAGGTCTTTCGGAAGAGATCGTAGCGAAGGTCATGGGTCATCTTTCCCGAAGAGATGACGGTAAGACGGTTTGCGAAAATGTTCCCCAAAAGGGCGACGGCGGCGCAGAAGAGCATGACGCCGCCCAAAATGAGGGTGTATTTGAGTTTTTGATCGGAAGAAAGGGCGTCGTTTGCGGCCACATCGTCGATGATCCGCCCCAGAAGCTGCGGCAGGAAGAGCTCGGCGACCGACCCCGCGAATTTGAGCACGAGCCCCGCCGCGACCGTTCCCGAGTAGGGCTTTATGTATTTCAAGGTCTTTTTCATGCCGCCCTCCCCGCGCCGCGGACCGGCCCCCTCAAAGAGCCCTTCCCGATCGCGCCATAAAAATTATTTTACAAAAGTCTTTCCGTTCTGTCAACCGTTTTCGCCGCTTTCGCCGTTGGCGCCCTCCGAAAAAACCGCCGCGGGTGCGGCGGTTTCAAAGCGGTTATTTTTTCTTTTCCGGAACAATCGCGACATGCACCTCGTCGAGCTGCTTCTTCTCGACGGGCGAGGGCGCGTTCATCAAAAGATCGCGCGCCTTGGCGTTCATCGGGAAGGCGATGACCTCGCGGATGTTGACGGTGTCGCAGATGAGCATGACCATCCGGTCCACCCCGGGCGCGACTCCCGCGTGCGGCGGCGCGCCGAACTCGAAGGCATGATAGAGCGCGGGGAACTTGCTCTCGACCGTCTGTTTGTCGATCCCGACGAGCGAGAAGGCTTTGAGCATGATCTCGGGGTCGTGGTTGCGGACGGCGCCCGACGAAAGCTCCACGCCGTTGCAGACGATATCGTACTGATAGGCGAGGATCTTGAGCGGATCCTCCTCTTCGAGCGCCTTCATGCCGCCCTGAGGCATGGAGAACGGGTTATGGCAGAATTCGAGCTGTCCGCTCTCCTCGCCGATCTCGTACATGGGGAAATCGACGATCCAGCAGAAGCGGTAGACGTTCTTTTCGAGCAGGTCGAGCCCGACCCCGAGCATGGTGCGCAAAATCCCCGCCCGTTTCTGGACGTTTTGCAGTTTTTCCTCGGCAACGAGTGCGACAAAGGCGTCCTTTTCGATGGAGAGCGCCTTCTTCCACGCCGCGGCGGCGGGCGCGACGAACTTGGCGATCCCGCCCGCGGGCGCGCCGTTTTCATCGAACTTGAACCAATACATCGCCCCGCCTTCGGTTTTGACTTTGAACTCCTCACAGGTCTTGTCGATCCACTTCCGCGGCACGTTCACGCCGCTCACGACGATCGCCTTCACGTGTTTTAACATCAGCGGGTCAAATCCGCAGTTGACGGTCAGCTCGGTCACGTCCTTGATGAGGAGCGGGTTGCGAAGATCGGGCTTGTCGGTACCGTAATCTTCGAGCGCGGTGAGATAGGGAATACGGCGGAAGGGCGGCTTGTCCGCGTCCCAGCCGGAGAACTCGGCAAACACGGGCGGCAGCACCCCTTCGAGCACTTCAAAGACGTCCTCCTGCGTCGCGTAAGCCATCTCGATATCGAGCTGGTAAAATTCGCCGGGCGAACGGTCGGCGCGGGCGTCCTCGTCGCGGAAACAGGGCGCGATCTGGAAATATTTGTCGAAGCCCGAACACATCAGAAGCTGTTTATACTGCTGTGGTGCCTGCGGAAGGGCGTAGAACTCGCCGGGATAGAGCCGGCTCGGCACGATATAGTCGCGCGCGCCCTCGGGCGAAGAACTCGTCAGAATGGGCGTGGAGATCTCAAAGAAGCCGCGCTCAGTCATGAGCGCGCGAAGTTTCGCGATGATACGGCTCCGAAGGACGATCTTGTCCCGCACGGCGGCGTTTCTCAGGTCGAGGAAGCGGTAGCGCAGTCTTGCGTCCTCGCCCGCCTCGGTGGAATGGGAGACCTCGAAGGGAAGGGCGGGAACGGAGCGTTTGCCGAGCACTTCGACCTTTTCGGGAATGATCTCGACGAGGCCCGTCGGCAGTTTTTCGTTGGGGGAAGAGCGGAGCACGACCGTGCCCTCGACAGAGACGGTGGACTCTGTGGGGATCTCGCGAAGGAGGGAGAGGCAGGGCTCTTCCTGCGCCGCGATCTGGGTGACGCCGTAAAAATCGCGCAAGACGGCGAAGAGCAGCCCGCCCTTATCGCGTTTGGAGTCGAGCCAGCCCGAAAGTTTTACTTTTTTTCCGGCATCCTCTTTGCGGAGTTCGCCGCAGGTATGGGTTCTGTAGAACATAATTTAGTTTCCTTCTTTCTCCCGTGAATCAAAGACGGGTTTTTGTTCTATTTTAATCCACGGGGCGGGAAATGTCAAGTTTTCTTGGGGCGATCGGGGCAAGGAGCGGAAAATTTTTCGGAAAGGACGGGAAAAACACTTGACAGTATTTCAGGAAATGGTATAATAGAGAATGTTTTCGGCGGCGTTTTTGCGAAGGACGTTTGCGGAACCGCAACGAATTGCCGTGTTGGAAAAATATTGAGGTGTAGCGCAGTTTGGTAGCGCGCTTGGTTAGGGACCAAGAGGTCGCGTGTTCAAGTCACGTCACCTCAACCACGGACGGGCGAAGGGATTATTCCTTTCGTCCGTTTGTCATTGTGTTGCAATTTACCCGCGACCTCTTGCGGAGCTAACCAAGAAAAACAGGGCTCCCGAAAAAGATTGCGCAGCAAGATTTTCGGGAAAAGGAGTCGCCGCGCGCAAAAGGAGCTTTTCGCAAGAAAAGCGTGAAAGGCGTGCGCACGGCGACGCAGGGACCAAGAGGTCGCGTGTTCAAGTCACGTCACCTCAACCAAAGAGAGCAGTCGTGTATGACTGCTCTCTCTTTGTGTTTGCGCTTAATTTACTTTTTCCTTTTCCCATTTACAAAAGCAACCTGTTTTTGTAAGATACACTGCGGCGGTAGTGGGATCTTGCAAAAGCGTTTTACCGATTTGAGTGCCGTCACAGCTCCAACCGTTTGGATCGAGGAAGGTCACCGATTGCAAACTACTGCACTCCTTAAATGCTTGCTCTCCGATCAAAGTCACGCTTGCGGGAATCGTGATTTTTGTTAAACGACTGCAAGCCCAGAACGTGCGATCTTTAATCGATGTCACGCCCGCGGGAATCGTGATTTCTGTTAAACGACTGCAATCTCCAAATGCAAGATCTTCAATCGAGGTCAACTTGCTGTCGCTTTCAAAAAAAACACTTTGCAAACGACTGCAACGCTCAAACGCATGCCGTCCAATCGAGGTAACACTTGCGGGAATCGTGATGTCTGTTAAACTATTGCAATCCCAGAAGGTGCGATCTTTAATCGATGTCACGCCCGCGGGAATCGTGATTTCTGTTAAACGACTGCAATACTCAAATGCAGACTCGCCAATCGAGGTCAACTTGCTGCCTCTTTCAAAGAAAACACTTTGCAAACGACTGCAATTCTCAAACGCATGCCGTCCAACCGAGGTAACACTTGCGGGAATTTTGATTTCTGTTAAACGACTGCAACCTCCAAATGCATACTCGCCGATCGAGGTCACACCATCGGGAATTTCTATACTCGTAAGCGAACTACAATCGGCAAACATAACCTCTTTGATTTCAGTCACACCATCAGGAATCTCTATATTTACGAGAGAACTGCAACGAAGGAATGCATTTTCGCCGATCGAGATCACACTATCGGAGATCGAGATATTTTGCAGGGATTTGCAAATCGCAAACGCGTTACCCTCGATTGAAATCACCGAATCGGGGACGGTTACGCTCGTCATCGTGCCATTCATCAAGGCAGATCTGCCGACCGAAATGACAGGCTCTCCTTTATATGCACAGGGAATAACAATAGTTGTTTCGGCCCTTGCAGCGCCGATCCCGGTCACCGAATACCCTTTGCGGTCGGCGATGTATTTGTAGGACAATCCCCTCGTGTAATTGGAAGCGACATGACAGATCGTACACCGATCGCCGCTGAAATGATGTGCGTCGGGGTCGATCACCGTCAATTGATCGAAAGCGGTCTCCGTTTTTTCGACGTCGAAGTATGTATCGCAATTTGCACAGTGATAGTACGCCTTTCTTCCCGCCGCAGCACAAGTAGCGGAAACCGCAGGCACGAGTTCGCCGTATTCGTGCCCTCTGCTCGGGATCGTCAATGCCTCCCATGTTTTTTCCTGATAGTCCTCGTCAAAATATTTTCCGCAGACGCAGAGATAGTACGCCTCTCTGCCCGCCTCGGTGCAGGTGGGTTTGATTTTCTCGATCCGTTCCCCGTATTGATGTGCCGCAGGATCAATTTCCGTATTCACGGTTTTTTTATGAGCACGGTCATTCATGCAGATAAATAACGTAGCTCCCTCCGACGTGCAAGTCGCTTCCTTGATGATCTGCCCCTCGTCCCATTTATGCGCGTCGGGATCGAGCGGAATTGTTTCCTCCTTCGTCGTCTTGCAATACTCGCATGTAAGCGTCTTTTTGCCCGCTTTCGAACAAGTCGCAGGGAGTGTGACATCTCCCTCGTTCCATTTATGCGCCTCGGGGTCGATCGGGATCACCTCTTTCTTCGCCATTCCGCAGCGCGCGCATAAAAATCTTTGTTTGCCCTCTTCCACACAAGTAGCCTGCTTGAGAACTTCGTCGGAATTCCAATCATGCCCAAGTGCGGGGATTTCTTCGATCTCCTTCTCTCCGCAGCTGCAGATCCGTTCTTTTTTTCCTTTTTCTTTGCAGTTTGCGGGTTTGATCGTCTTCCATTCGCCAAACGAATGCGTGTGCTCTCCGGCCTGTCCCCCTTGCTCGCCGCCTTGGTCGCCCTGCGGATCGGACGGGCCGTCATTCGGCCGCTCCGGTTCATTGTGTTCGCCGCCGCCTTGGCTGCCACTCTGCTGTCCTTGGCTGTCTTGCTCGTCTTGGCTGTCCGTGATCGGGGGCTGGGGATCCTCCTTTGCTTCCTCGCCGCAGCCCGCAAAGGCGAAGCAAAGGCCGAGCGAAAGCAAAGCCGCCAATAACCCGATCCAAAATTTCTTTTTCACGAACCTTTCCTCCCATCGTTTCTCAACAATATTATAACGAGATGTCGACGAAAAGTCAACATAAATTTTCTATTTTCTTAACGGATTTCCGATTAAAATATGATGATATCGAGAGGATTTAAGCCCGAAAGCCTTCGCCGTCGCTTGCCTTTCCTTTCGTGCTATGTTATAATCAAAGAAAGATCACAAAAGAGGAGCTTATGAAACAGGGAACAAGTTTGGAACAAGAGGTCTTTCGCACGGTAAACAGATTGATCGAAAACGGAAGATTTCCGTTTCAAGCCGCGCAGTGCAAGGTGTTTTTGAACAAAAAATATTACTCGAAAGATCGGGACGGCGATCTGGAGACCGATGTCTCGGTCGAAGTTTATATCGGCGAAGCGTCGGAACCGTTTTTGATCTGGGTCTGGGAATGCAAAGATTATGGCAAAGGGATCTCCGTGGACGAGTTGGAAGAATTCCATGCGAAATTGGAGCAGATCGGCGCCGATAATACCAAGGGGACCATGATCACCTCCCGCGGCTATTACCAGGCGGGCTCAATCAAGTATGCAAAAGCCAAGAAAATCGGCCTTGCAAGGCTGCTCCCCGACGATCAAGTTCATTTTGTCGCATTTCACGGAACGCCCGATACCTTACAAAGTCTGTTTGCGGGCGACAATATCCTCCCCGCTTTGACCGAAAAATACTATATCTCAGAGCTGGGTCGCTCCTTTGTCTTGGACGATGATAAATTTCATTCCTTGGAGGAATACATTTTCCATGTCGCCAAAACATGGAAGCGGGAAAAAGACAATCCGACCGAAAAATAATCGAAAAAAAACGCGAAAAAGGGAACAGCAGAGTTGCTGTTCCCTTTCATTTTGAAATTTGTTTATGGTTTAACGTATCTCACGATCGGCGTTCTCGCGGCTTTCACCTCGTCCGGACGCCCGATCTGCGCATGGTGCGGCGCAGCCTTCATGTATTCGGGATCCTTGAATGCCTCCTCGTAGATCTCGCGCAGCGCCTTGATCACTTCGTCGAGGGTGCGCTTGTTCTCGGTCTCCGTCGGCTCGAACATGAGCGCCTCGTGGATGATGAGCGGGAAGTACATTGTCGGCGGATGATAGCCGCGGTCGATCATCGTCTTTGCGATGTCCATCGCCGAAACCCCCGTCTTGTCCTTGAGCTCCTGCATGCTCACGACAAACTCGTGCATGCAGTGTCTGCCCTTCTCGGTCGGATAGAGATCCTCGATGTTCGCCTTGAGATAGTTTGCGTTGAGCACCGCGTGCTGGGCGCAAGACTTGATCCCCTCCGCACCGAGCGTCACGATATACGCAAGCGCCCGCACATAGACCCCAAAGTTGCCGTAAAAAGACGCCACTTTCCCAATGCTCTTGCGGCTCTCGGTGAATTTGTAGACCCCTCTCGCGTTCTTTGCGACCAGGGGACCCGGCAGGAACGCCGCCAGCTCCTTCTTGCAGCCGACGGGGCCCGACCCCGGTCCGCCGCCGCCGTGGGGCGTCGAGAAGGTCTTGTGAAGATTCAGGTGCACGACGTCGAAACCCATGTCGCCCGGCCGCACAATGCCCATGACCGCGTTCAGATTGGCTCCGTCATAATAGAGCAGCCCGCCCGCGTCGTGGATGATCTTGCTGATCGCCTTGATGTTCTTTTCGAAGAGGCCGAGCGTCGTCGGATTGGTGAGCATGAGCGCCGCCGTATCCTCGCCCACGACCTCTTTGAGCGCTTTGAGATCCACCCCTTTCTCCTCGTCGGAGGGGACGTTGATGATCTCAAAGCCCGCCATGACCGCGCTCGCAGGGTTGGTGCCGTGCGCGCTGTCGGGCACGATGACCTTGGTGCGCTTATAGTCCTTGCGCGCGGCATGATATGCCGCGATGAGCTGGAGCCCCGTATATTCGCCGTGCGCGCCCGCATTGGGCTGCAAAGTGACGGCGTCCATGCCCGTGATCTCGGCAAGATAGCCGCTCAACGTCTCCATGACTTCGAGGGCGCCCTGCACGGTCGATTCGGGCTGGAGCGGATGGATCTGCGTGAAGCCTTCGAGCCCCGCGACCTCCTCGTTGATCTTCGGGTTGTATTTCATCGTGCAGGAGCCGAGCGGATAGAAACCGTTGTCCACGCCGAACGCCCTGCGGCTGAGCGCCGTGTAATGTCTTGCGAAATCCACTTCGCTCACTTCGGGAAGATCGAGCTTTTCGCTCCGGAGATATTTCTTGCCGATCGAGACCTTCCCCACGTCCGGCTTTCTGATGGTCGCACAGCGCTTTCCCGGTTCGGAAATTTCGAAAATCAGATTCATTTTACCCTCCTTATGACGTCCACCGCTCTGTCGAGTTGGGCTTTGTTCGCCGTTTCGGTCACGCACCAGAGAATTTCGTTTGCGGAAAGTTTCAAGCCGCCGAGAATGCCGGCTTTATCGAGCGCTTTCAGGATCTTGTCGGCGGGAATGTCGCTCACCGTCACGAATTCATGGAAGAATTCGCCCTTGTCGCGGCGCTTCAAGCCGATCTTTTCAAGTTCCGCCGCCAGATAATGCGCATAGGAAACGCAGGACTCCGCGACTTCCTTCATGCCATCGGGGCCCATCGCGGACAGATACATGGAGACGACGAGGGCGCAGTACGCCTGGTTGGAGCAGATGTTCGAAAACGCCTTTTCGCGGCGGATATGCTGCTCGCGCGCCTGCAACGTGAGGACATAGGCGCGGTTGCCGTCGTGGTCGGTCGTCTCGCCGACGATCCGTCCCGGCATTTTGCGCATTTCCTTGTTCGTGCAGGCCATAAAGCCGACATAAGGTCCGCCGAACGCCATGGGAAGCCCCAGAGGCTGTCCGTCGCCGACCGCGACATCCGCACCGCATTCCGCGGGAGATCTCAAAATCGCGAGCGAGATGGGATTGCAGCCCATGACGAACTTCGCCTTCGCCTCATGCGCGATCTTCCCGATCTCTTCCGCGTCCTCCAAAAGCCCGAAATAGTTGGGCTGTTCGATATAGACGCAGGAAGTGTCCTCCCCCACAGCTGCCTTTAATGCTTTGAGATCGGCCGCGCCGTCCTTTGCGGACAGCACTTCCACCTTGATCTCGCGGCGCGCGGCATAGGTTTTCAAAACTTTCAGCGTGTCGGGACGGATATTGTCGAACGTGATCAAGGTTCTGCGGTTCCGCTCCGTGCACATGAGCATGGCTTCCGCCGCGGCATTCGCGCCGTTGTAGACCGAGGCATTGCTTACGTCCATGCCCGTCAGATTGCAGATCATGCTCTGATATTCGAAGATCGCCTGCAAAATGCCCTGGCTCATCTCCGCCTGATAGGGCGTGTAAGCCGTGATGAATTCCGAACGGGAAGAGAGATTCTTCACCATGGACGGAATGTAATGATCATAGCTGCCCGCGCCGCGGAGGATCACGTCGTACACCTTGTTCTTTTTGGACAGGGCACGCATGAACTCCATCGTCTCCTGCTGGCTCTTGCCTTCGGGCAAACCGAGTTTTTTGAGTTTCAGATCCTTGGGGATATCGTCAAAGAGATCGTCGAGGGATTTGACCCCAATGCTTTCGAGCATCTCTTTGGTCTCCCGTTCGGTCACGGAAAGATAATTCGACATAGTCTTAACCCTTGATGAATTTCTGGTAGCCCTCTTCGTCCATGAGATCGGAAGGGACCTCGGAGACTTCGATCTCGCAGATCCAAGCCTTCATCGCGTCCCGGTTGATGAGTTCGGGCGCACCCTCGAGCTCGTCGTTCACCGCGACGACCTTGCCCGAAACAGGCGCATAGAGATCGGAGACCGCCTTGACCGATTCCACGTCGCAAAGGACTTCGCCCGCCTTGACTTCCGCGCCGACCTCGGGAAGATTGACAAAGACAAGATCGCCGAGTTCTTTCTGCGCATGGTCGGAAATGCCGACCCGAGCCGTCTTTCCTTCGATTGCCGCCCACTCATGGGACTTGCTGAACAAAATTTTCATGATTTGATTCCTCCGAATTTATTTTGATTTTTTATTTTACCGTTTGCTTTACGCCTTCTTGTAGAAGGGAAGATCGACGATCTCGAGCGCGATCCTCTTGCCGCGCACGTCTGCCTCCAAGGGTTTGTCAACGTACTCTTTCTTGATACGCAGCATGGCGATGGGATAGCCGAGAAGGGGCGCATGGGTGCCGGACGTCGCAATGCCGACCTTTTCGTTCCCGCAGTAGACGTCGGTATGCTCTCTCACGATCCCGCGGCCGGTGACTTTCGCGCCCACCCGCACATATTCGGGGGTATGCGCTTCGAGCGCCTTCTTGCCGATGAAATCCTCCTTGCCCATCTTGATCGCAAAGCCGAGCCCGACTTCGTTGATCGGGATATCCTCTTCGAGCTCATGCCCGTAGAGCGGCATCGCCGCTTCGAGGCGGAGAGTGTCGCGCGCGCCGAGCCCGCAGGGCAGGATCCCCTCTTCTTTGCCCTCTTCGAGCAGAAGTTCGAACATCTTGGGCGCGTCCGCATTGCCGCAGTAGATCTCAAAGCCGCTCTCGCCGGTGTAGCCGGTGCGGGAGACGAGGCACTTCATGCCGCGGATGGAAGTCTCCTTCGTGAAGGAATAATATTTCTTGGGAATGAACTCCTCGGGAAGGATCTTTCTCAAAACCTCCTCCGCAAGCGGTCCCTGCAGGGCGATCTGCGAAACTTTGTCCGAGATGTTGGAAAATTCAACGTCCTTCGGGAGATGGGAAGAGATCCAAGCCGCGTCTTTGTCGGCGTTGCTCGCGTTCACGACGATGAGGAAGCACTCCCCGTTGATCCGATAGATGAGAATATCGTCCACCGCGCCGCCCTTGTCGTTCGGGAGCAGGGAATAGCGGACCTGTCCGTCGTACATGCCCCTGATATCGTTCGTCACGATCGCATTGAGCGCCGTTTCCGCATTCTTGCCCTTGACGACGACTTCGCCCATGTGCGAAACGTCGAAAATGCCGACCTTCTTGCGGACGGTCATATGCTCGGTCATGAGTCCCGCCTCGTACTGGACGGGAAGCTCATAGCCCGCAAACTCGACGATCTTGCCGCCGTGTTTCACGTGCGTTTCATAAAGTGCCGTTCTTTTTGCCATTTCGAAATATCCTCCTGATTTTCTGTCCTATGAAAATTTTTCTTTATTTCCGGGGCGCCATATGGGTGGCGAGCCCCTCGATGTCCTCATAAGCCTCGCCGACGCTCTCCATGACCGTCGGATGGGGATGGATGACGGAAGCCGCTTCCTCAAACTTCAATCCCCGCGAGATCGCAAGGGCGAGTTCGCCGATCATATCGGTTGCGCGGACGCAGAACAGCTCCGCGCCGACCACGACGTCGTTTTCGTCCGCGATCACCTTGACAAAGCCCCGCGCAAGTCCCTCGATCTGCGATTTTCCGTTCGCGCCCATGAGGAATTTGCCGACTTTCGCCCCCGGAACGTCCGCCTCGCGCTTGCCGACCGAGGCGATCTCGGGACGGGTATAGATACAGGACGGCACGACGGAAAGATCCATGCTGTGCCCCCGGTTGAGCATGCTCTCGACCGCGGTGATCGCGCTCGCCGCCGCATAGTGGGCGAGCTGGATCCTGCCGACAGCGTCGCCGCAGGCGTAGATCCCCGCAATGCCGGTGTACATGTCGTCGTTGACTTCGATCCGCCTTCCCGCCTCGATCCCGACGTTTTCGAGCCCCAGATCTTTGAAATTGGCGCTCCGTCCGATCGCGACGATCACGCTGTCGAACTTCTCCTCGAATTCTCCCTTTTCGGTCGCATAGCGCACCGTTTGATCGGGCAAAATCTCCTTGACTTTCGCGCCGAGGTTCATCTTCACGCCCTTGCGCTTCAGAACTGCCGAAAGCTGGACACTCGTTTCCTTGCTCATCATGGGAAGAATGCGCTCCATGGGCTCGATCAGGGTGATCTCCCTTCCCACAGCCGACAAATAGTCGCAGAATTCCACGCCGATGACGCCCGCGCCGATGATGGCGATCTTGTTCCCCTCGACGGGGCGGGACAGAACGTCGTCCGAGGTCTTTGCGTACTGCATGCCCTCGATGATCCGCTTGTTGGGGTCGGTCCCCGCGGGCACCGAGCCCGTCGCGATCAGGATGAACTCCGTTTCGAGCTCCTCCTCTCCCGCCAGCACGGTATGCGGCCCCGCGATCTTGCCGTGCGTCTCGTAAAGGTCGATCTTGTTCGCCTTGACAAGCGTTCTGACGCCGTTTCTCAGATTTTCGACGATCGCTTCTTTCCGGGCGTAGACCGCCTCCTCGTCGAACACGACGTTTTCGGCGCGCACGCCGCACTCCGCCCATTCGAGGCGGGAAGCGTAGAGCTCGCCGCTGTGCAAAAGCGCCTTCGTCGGGATACAGCCCCGGTTGAGGCAGGTGCCGCCGAGATCGCGCTCCTCGATGAGCGCCGTTTTCATGCCGAGCTTGGCAGCTCGGATCGCGCCCGTGTATCCGCCCGGGCCGCCGCCAATGACGATCAGGTCATATTTCATTTCCGATTTCTCCCGTAATGGTTTCGATGATATCTTTGACGCGCCCGTCCGCGGGCGCTTTCACATCCGTTCCCGTCAGCAGCCGTTCTTTTTCCGCCACTGCGTCGACGTCCAGCGCGTCCGAATAGATCCGCGCCTTTTCGATGACATCCCCCTTCATTTCGAGCCGCACATCCGCGACGCCCCATTCATAGCGCCGTTCGAACGAGACGGAATACTTCACGTCGTCGCCGAGGATATACGTCCTGTCCGCAAAATGTGCCGTGAGCCGCCCGATCTCCTCCGACGATAGATCGTCCTCGCCGAGAAAGATCTTCTCCGCCCCGGGATAGCGCGCCGAAAATGCGTCCGTGAGCGCTGCGGCCACCAACTCCGCGTTGACGCCGGAACGGAAATCGCAGAGGTTCGCGACGCGGCTTTGCACGCTCTTCACGCCCTTTGCGCTCAGTTTCACCCGGCTGACGGTGAGATATTTTGCGATCGCCTCCCGGTCGGAGGAGATGAGAACGGTCCCGTGATGGAGACAGTTCTTCCCGCTCTGATAAAAGGCGTTCCCCGAGATCTTTTTGCCGTCGATGAGAACGTCGTTCCTGCCGCTGAGCGTCGCCTCAAAACCGAGCGATCTCAACGCGTCCGACAAGATGGAAAATTGGTTTTCAAGGCTGTAATCTTCCCGCGGGGCGATAAAGGTAAAGTTGAGGTTCCCCTTGTCGTGGTAGACCGCGCCGCCGCCCGTAAAGCGCCGCGCGACGTATCCGCCGTCTTCAAACAGCGCCTGTGCTCTGCATTCCGTAAAGGCGTTCTGGTTCTTGCCGATAAAGACGGTCTTGTCGTTTTGCCAAAGGTAGAGGATCATCTCTCCCTTTTCGCAGCCGTCCAAAAGGGCGCGCTCGATCGCCTGGTTGCGATAGGGATAAAAGCCGTTTGCGCGGATGATTTTGAGCCGTTCGATCAACCTTTTTCCCCTCCTTCTCAAATTGCGGATTTATTATATCACGGCGTGAAAAAAAAGTAAACGATTTTGACGGCACTTGCTCCAAAATTCATCTGCGCGAATTTTCGACAATCTTTTTGCAAAAACCGTGCTTTGCCCGCTTGACAGCGCCTCAAAAGTTCATTAAAATGGGTTTGATAAAGCGGAGGCAGACATGAGAATGACGCAGGAAGCGCGCCGCGCGCTGCGGATCACGCTGGATTACACGAATATGACGGACAAGGCGCTCGGCGAGAGAGGGATCTCGCGCGAAGAGCTCCTCGCGCGGAAAAAACTTGCGGCAAAGGCGCACGAAGCGCTGCGGCGGGACCGCGGGAAGGAGGAAAATTTCCTCGGCTGGACCGAACTTCCCTATCAAAGCGGGGAGTCGGTCAAAGAGATCTTAAAGTCGGCGCGGGAGATCCGCAAAAAATTCGACAGTTTCGTCGTTCTGGGCATCGGCGGCTCCGCGCTCGGCCCCATGACCGCCTTCCAGGCGCTGTGCCATCTTCATCACAACGAACTTCCCAAGGCAAAGCGCAAGGCGCCCCGTTTTTACGTCGAGGACAACGTCGACCCCGTGCGCATGAAGGACCTTCTCGACGTTCTCGATCTCAAAAAGACCTGTTTCAACGTCATTTCGAAGTCCGGCGCGACGAGCGAGACGCTCGCGCAGCTCCTTTTGATTACCGCGCTTCTGAAAGAGGCGGGGGAAAAACCCAAGGAGCATTTTATCTTCACGACCGACCCCGAAAAGAGCGATCTTCTCGAACTTTCCAAAAAGCTGGGCGGCGTGAAATGTTTTCCGATCCCCCGCGGCGTCGGCGGAAGATTTTCCGAGCTTTCGGCGGTGGGGCTTTTGCCTGCGGCGGTCCTCGGGATCGACATCAAAGCGCTGCTTTTGGGCGCCGCCGACATGGACAAGCATTGCAAATCGGGCGATCTGTTCAAAAATCCCGCCCTGATGGGCGCCGTCTTGCAGACGATCGCGATGGGGAAGGGAAAGAACATCTCCGTCCTCATGCCATATTCGGACAATCTGCGCTGTTTTGCCGATTGGTACGCCCAGCTCTGGGCGGAATCGCTCGGAAAAAACATGACGCTCGACAAAAGGCCCTGCCATCTCGGGCAGACCCCCGTAAAGGCGGTGGGGGCGACCGACCAGCACTCGCAGCTCCAGCTCTATACCGAGGGGCCCTTCGACAAAGTTGTGACCTTCCTCTCCGTCGGAAACTATCGAAAGAGCGTTCCCATTCCCGATCTTCGAACGGGGCTCTTAAACGTCGATTTTCTCGGCGGGCATTCGCTGGAGGAACTCATCGCGGCGGAAAACCGCGCAACGGCTCACGCGCTCAAAGAGGCGGGACGGCTCAACGCGACCGTTCGGATCCCCGAGATCAACGCCTTCACCCTCGGAGAGCTCTTTTATTTCTTCGAACTCATGACCGCCTATGCGGGATATCTTCTGAACGTCAACGCCTATGACCAGCCGGGCGTCGAGGCAGGCAAAAAGGCGACGTTTGCGCTACTCGGCAAAAAGGGGTACGGGCAACTTCTCAAAGAATTGGACGGGGAAAAGCCCGATCCCGGCTGCGTGATCTGAAAACGGCCGAATGAAAAAGTAAAAAACCGCCGCGGCGCGTTCCTGCGCCGCGGCGGTCGTCATTCTGCTGAAATTTTCAAAGCGCTCAGTCGCAAAGCGCGACGCACTCCACTTCGACGAGCACGTTCTTGGGAAGGGTCTTGACCGCGACGCAGGAACGCGCGGGCTTTTCGGTGAAATATCCGCCGTAAACTTCGTTGAACGCCGCAAAATCGCCCATGTCCGCCAGGAAACAGGTCGTCTTGACGACTCTTCCGAAACAGGAGCCCGCCGCCTCGAGGACCGCCTTCAGATTTTTGCAGACCTGCTCGGATTGCTCCTTGATCCCTCCGGGAACGACCGCGCCCGTCGCGGGGTCGATCGGGATTTGACCCGACGTGAACAGCATTCCGTTTGCCTTGATCGCCTGCGAATAGGGACCGATCGCCTGAGGCGCCTTTTCCGTAAAGACTTTTACCATTTTTATATCTCCTTTCAATTTATTTTTTCCTTTCAATTTATTTTTTCCTTTCAATTTATTTTTTCCTTTCAATTTATTTTTTTCGAATTTTTGTCCGGAACATTTCCGAAAAAGATTTCAGTGTTCCTCTCTTCTGTGCCGCTGGACGATCCGCAGCCCCGCCCGTTTGAGATGATGTTTGATCCTTTCGATATGGTCGAAGCCGAGCGTTTCGAGCTCAAGACGGATGAAACAGCCCACGATCTGCTGTCCGTCATAGGCATGGTCGTGCTCGACGGAGAGGACGTTCGCCCCGCAGTCGGCGACGATCTGGACGATCTGGGCGAGCTGCCCGGGCTTGTCGGCGACTTCGAGGGTGAGCTCGCACTGTCTGCCCGAGATGAACAGTCCCCGCTGCAACACCCGGCTGAACGTCGTCACGTCGATGTTCCCGCCCGAGACGAGGCAGCAGACCTTCTTTCCCGCAAGGAAAGGAAGTTTTCCCGACAGCACGGCGGCGACAGGGGTCGCGCCCGCGCCCTCGGAGACGAGTTTCTGTTTTTCGGCAAGGGCAAGGATCGCGCCGGCGATCTCATCCTCGCTGACGGTGACGATCCCGTCCGCATATTTCCGGCAATAATCGAAGGTCAGAACGCCCGGTTCCTTGACGGCGATACCGTCCGCGACCGTCATGACGCTCGAGAGCCGTCCGATCTTTCCCTCGCGGAGGGAGAGCTCCATGCTCGCCGCGCCCGCCGCCTGCACACCGTAAACTTTGACGGAGGGCTTGATCGCCTTCGCCGCAAACGCGACGCCCGCCAGAAGTCCGCCGCCGCCCACGGGCACGACGATCGCGTCGACGTCCTTCCATTCGTCCACGATCTCGGCGCCCACCGTCGCCTGTCCCGCGATGACGTCCTCATCGTCGAAGGGGTGCACGAAAGTGTAGCCGTGCTCCTTCTGAAGCTCCAGGGCGCGCTCGAAGGCGTCGTCATAGACGCCCGGGACCAGGCAGACCTCCGCCCCGTAGGCGCGGGTCGCCTCGATCTTGGCGATCGGCGCCCCCGCCGGCAGGCAGATGAGCGATTTGATCCCCTGTTTTGTCGCCGCGAACGCCACCCCCTGCGCATGGTTGCCCGCCGAGCAGGCGATGACCCCTCTTGCCTTTTCCTCGGGGGTGAGATTGGCGATCTTGTTGTAGGCGCCGCGGAGCTTGAAAGAGCCCGTCCGCTGCAGATTTTCGAGTTTCAACCGCATTTCGCAGTCTACGGGCAGCTTCTCCGCCACGATAAGATCGGTATTGAACGCCGCTTCTTTCAAAATTTCCTGCGCCCGCCGCACTTTTTCGATCGTAAGCATGATTTTTCCCTCTTTTTTTCTCTTTTTTCCGGTTCCGGAAGATACCGTTATCAGTATAAAACTTCCACGACAAAAAGTCAACGGAATGATCGCAAATTGCTTTTTGTTTTTTTCGCACAAAAAAAGACCGCCGCGCGGTCGAGCCCCGCGGCAGTCCGAATTTCCCGGTTTTGACCGGGTTTATTCCACGGCGGAAAATTCGCCGTACAAAAGACGGTCGCCGAAGAGATATTCGACGCAGATCTTCCCGCCCCGATAGGGAAAGACGTAGGTTTTCTCCTCGCTGTTTTCGGGCGCGGAAAAAGTCGCGCTCCCTTCCGCCGCGTCGATCTTGTATTTCCCTTCATATGCGCCCTCGTTCCCGTTCTTGTCGAGATAGAAACATTCGAATGTCCCGCCATGTTTCAAGTCCAGCTTGATATATTCGAAGTTTTCGAGCGCGTCCTCGCCGCCGATCTGCAGCTTCTTGCATTTGTATTCCGCCGCATACGGATGGGAAACGTCCTTCAAAGAGGACATCCCCTCCACATTGCAGCAAGTGAGCATAGGTGCAACTGTCCACAGGAACATACATGCGGCGAGCCGGAAAAAAATTTTTTTCATACGCGCAGTTTTTGCTTTTTTCCGCATTTTCATGTACAGAAAAGCAAACGAGCGCCCATCTTCCGTTTTTTTCGATCCGCCTCAGATCTCGTAAGAGACGCCCTCCCGCGGGACAAACGCCTTCGCGGACGGAAGGATCTTTTTGACCGACGGAAGGAATTTTTTGACGTTCACGGTATGGGTGAGCGGCGGAAACGAATTGTCGAAATGGTCGATCATGACGGCTTTCGGCTCAAAGACCCGCAAAAAATCCCCGAGATAGCGGTGCATCCGCGTACGTCCCTGGTAGGGAAAGACGAGAAGATCGGCGCCCTTGGGATAGTCCGTCTGTCCGTCCATGCCGGCGGAGCCGAGAACGAACACCCGCTTCCCCTCGCAGGAGATCTCGAGCGCATAGATGTCCTCTCCGATCTTGTATTTCCCGGTCGCTTTGAGGATCTCCACGCCGTCGCGGAAACGGAAATAGGTCGCGGGGTTGAGGACGACGGAAAGGACCGTCCAAAGGTCGAATTTGCAGTGGCGGCTTTGATAGGTTTTCACGGTCAGCGCACCGATCTGCAATGTTTCGCCGGCAGAAAGAGGGATCATCCGGTCGGTGGGAACGCCCGTCTCCCGCGCATGGGCGATCCCGTTCTCCGAGACGTAAACCTTCTTGGCGCCCGCCTCCAGAATGCTGCCGATGTCGCAGAAATGGTCGAAATGGGGATGGGTGATCAAAACCGCGTCCGCCCCCGCGCCCTCTTCGACGGGAAACGGCGGCAGTTTTGGGTTGTATTTCTTCAAAAACGGGTCGATCAGAACGCTCGATCCGCCGCCCTCGATGAGAAGGCTCGCCGTTCCGTACCATTTGATCTTCATGCGCACACACTCCGAGGGGCATTATAGCATATCGTCTTCTCTTTGGCAAGGATTTCGGGGGCAGAACTTCCGCCGCCCGATTTTTTGAAAATCGGGCGGCGGCCTGTCGGTTTTCCTGTTTTTACTTGCCCTTAACGCGCGCGATGTCGATGTTGTCCTCCTTGCGGCTTGAAAGGGCGCGGATGGGATGTTCCTTGTTCTGGATCCGGAAATCCTGCCCGAACTCCTTGATGTGCTTTTCGACGCAGATATGGGTGCCATGCTGCTGCACTTTGCCGTTGATCTTCGAATTGTAGCCGAAATAGCGGAAGGTGTCGGGCACTTTGTCGAGTTCTTCCCAGCCCTCTTCGACGCCCGTCAGCCGGACGCTCTTCAAGATCTCGCGGATATACTCTTTCTGCGGGCGGAATTTCAAGAGCTCGGGGAACTCCCCGCCCTCGGGCAGGACCTGCTGCCAGACCTTCCCCTCGTACGTTCTCAAAAGATCCGCTGCCTCGTGAAGGTGCGCGACCTCCTCTTCGAAATGCTGTTCCCAGATCCCCTTGATCCGCTCGTCCTTTTCGTCCTCGAAACAGGAATAATAGAGATAGCATTCGGTGTATTCGTTCATCAAGAGGCACTCGAAGAAGGTCATCGTCGGATCTTTGAGGCTCCCGTAGCCCGTGACGTGCTGTTCCTCGATCATGGCGATCTCGTTGTAAAGTTTTCTGCCGAGCGGCGAGGCGTAGAGGTTGCCGACGTTCATATAATAGTTCATCGTCTGCTGTTCCGCCGCCGTGATGATGTTGATGTTGAGTTTGGTTTTGAGATCGTTCAGATATCCGTTGATATAGAAGTCCACGTCGTCGTGGGGATGACGGTATTCCGCGACGGTGGGACGGCCCGGCATGATCTCGGTATAAGTTCCGACGAGCCGCGCGGGATCGCCCCCCTTTTCGAGCTCCATGAGATCGGAATAGCGGTAAAGGTGGTCGAAATCCTCCAAAAGGGCGAAATCGAGCTGCTTTTTGACGTAGCTGTTCTTCTCCGTGATCGCGAGGGCGGCGGTGAGATCGACGGCGAGCTGCTCATAGCCGATCGTGTGTTCCAGAATGGTCTCATTCGACGGCTTCAAAGAGGCGACCCGCTTTTGCTGGATCTGCTCTCCTCTTCGGATATAGGCGAGCCTTCTTCTCACGTCGTTGTTGGGACACATGCGGGTGAACGCATGTCCGAGGCGAACGCTCTCAAATTCGGTTCCGGACATGAGAATGACCCTCAGACGGGTGTAGGGATCGACCGTGTTCTTGTCATAGGGCTTTACAAGAACTTTATTCCAGGATGTGAAAACTTTGTCGGCCTTTTGCGGCTTCAATTCAAACGGATTCATATGATCCTCCTTTGTGGGATTTATGGACAACCGCGGAAAAAAGTATTCTTTTCCTTGCAAAATTCCGCGCTTTTTATTATAATAGAGAAAACATCCAAAAACAAAAAAGGAGCGGTATATGATCGGTTGCGTCATTGCAATGGACAGCGAGGCGGAGATCTTGCGATCGCAGATGGAAGAGAGCTGTTCCTCGTTCGTGCTCGGAAAAAAAGTTACCCGGGGCAGGGCGTTTGGGAAGGACGTCTTTCTCATCGTCACGGGCGAAGGGAAGGTGAACGCCGCGGCGGGCGCCGTCGCAGCGATCGGCGCGGGCGCGGACGTCTTGCTCAATTTCGGCGCGGCGGGCGGGCTCTCCCCCGCATGCACCAAGGTCGGCGGGATCTATCTTGTCGATCGCTCTGTGCAGTATGATTTCGACCTCACCCAGCTCTCGGGCGGCAAGATCGGGACCCTCCCCGGAAGAACAGACAATTTTCTCCCGCTGTGCTGTCCGCAAGCGCTCTCATTCCCCCGCCGCGCGCTCGGCACGGGCGACCGGTTCAACGATTCGAAGGAAGATCACTCCCTCCTTCTCTCCCTCGGCTGCGACGTCCGGGACATGGAGGGCGGGGCGATCGCGCAGATCGCGGAGGACGCGCAGATCCCGCTCATCTCGGTGAAAACGGTCTCGGACGTCTACGGGACGGGCTCGACGACCGAACAGTTCCAAAAAAATCTGCAGCGGGCGCTTGCGGGACTTCGGGCGCGGCTCTGTGAAATTTTTGCCGCTTTGGAATAAACGGCGGGAGGCACATATGGACGAACTCGAAAAGATCCCCTCTTTCCAGAAAAATCACGACACGCTTGAAGTCGGGCTGCATATGTCAAAGCCGCAAAACGGCGTGACGACCTTCGATCTTCGCTTCAAAAAACCGAATGCGGGCGACTACCTCTCGCAGGGGGCGCTCCATTCGATCGAACATCTGCTTGCGACCACGCTCCGCAGCAGCGAAAAAAAGGAGCAGATCGTCTATTTCGGGCCGATGGGCTGCCGCACGGGGTTTTATCTTCTTTCGGTCGGTCTTGACTATGAAACGGTGCGAGATCTCTTGATCGCGTGTATCCGCCGCTCCCTGTTGCTCAGCGAAGTGCCGGGCGCCAAGCGGGAAGAGTGCGGGAACTATTTGGAGCACGATCTTGAAGGCGCCAAAAAAGAGCTTGCCCGCTATCTTGAGATTTTGGAGGCGCTATGATTGACCTCGGCGATTGGAACGGACCGCTTGCCCCCCTCTTTGCGGACGGGCGCTATCTGAAGATCCGGGAATTTCTCAAATACGAATACTCTCATTTTGTCGTCTATCCCGATATGTACGACCTTTTCAACTGCTTCCGCTATACTCCCTTTGAGAAGGTGCGGGTCGTTTTGTTGGGGCAGGACCCCTACCATGAGCCGGGACAGGCGCACGGGCTGTGTTTTTCGGTGAAGGAAGGGGTGAAAAAGCCGCCGTCGCTTGAAAACATGCTCAAAGAGCTGAAAGACGATCTGGGATTCCCCCCGCCCGCTTCGGGAGATCTCACGAAATGGGCGAAGGAAGGCGTGCTGCTTTTGAACACGTCGCTCTCGGTGCGGGAGCACGTTGCAAACAGTCACGCAAATTGCGGTTGGAGCTGGTTCACCGACTCTGTGATCTCCCTTCTGAGCCGGGAAAAGGAGCATTTGGTGTTTCTTTTATGGGGCGGGAACGCGCGGAGAAAGGCGGAGCTCATCGACCGCAAAAAACATCTGATTTTGGAATGCGCACATCCGTCGCCGCTGTCCGCCTATAACGGATTTTTCGGCTGCCGGCATTTTTCCAAGACGAACGATTACTTAAAAGCCCACGGGCTTGCCCCCATCGACTGGAATTTGAACGAATAAGATTTTGATAAGAAACGGCGCGGCTTTGCATTCTGCAAAGCCGCGCCTTGTTTTGAAATTAAAATCTTAACGATAGAAATGGAAATTATGAGCTGTTCTCGAAATTATGATGTCCCCGCAACGAAATGTAAGTGTCGCTACGACATGCGCACAAGGTGCGGTCGTTAATACACTGTTCTTAATAGAACTATCCGTATAGGATTTTGTGTAGTTATTAAATGTCTTTCCTGCGTCCTTCTTCCCTTCCGTGTAATTTTGATCATTATCGACATAGAATTTGTATTCGGTCGAAACTGTTGCCTCGTTTGCAAATGCTCCAACGAGCTGTCCGCCCGAAATCGTACCCTTAATTGTATGCGTAAATGTAAGCCATTTCGAAGTTCTATTTGCTTCGATCGCAATGCTGAAATCGCTCATCCACAACGCTTCAACTTCGAGCGTCAGCTTGCCGTCAATCACCGTCGTACTCGAAATCTCCTTCGCCTCGCGCCAATCTCCGCCATCCTTCGTAAACCAACCAAGGAAGGTGTATCCGTTCGCCGTCGGCTGGATCAGCGTGTAATCGCTGTCTTTCACTTCAACGTCGTAAGACGTATTCGCGGGGTGCGACGAACTCGCATTATAGGCGATCACGCTTATATAGCGCACCGTGAGCGGATAGAACGCCGTAAACTGCGCTTCTTCGATCGTGAACGAGTCGAGGTTCCAAATGCCCGCCGCGCCGTCTTTATAATCCGAAGCCTTGGGAAGTACGATCGTCTCATTTTGCGTAATCTTCTGGCTCTTGACTTCCTTGCCATTTGCGGAGAACTTGACCTGAGAATTGTACTTCATCTTCGCCGTAAAGGTGGATTTCTCGCCGCTTTGCTGCCAGCTGTAATTTCCCGTCAAATCGCCCGCCTGCTCCTTGTCGGTAACAAACGTGACATCATAAAGGTACGGTTTCTGCGTCGCGGTGTTCTGGGCATTGTCCGGAAGCACGCTCCCCACATGGCAGAACCCTGCGTCCCATTCGAGATAGAACTCATGCCCGTCGTCATATTTTTTCAGATCGGGCGCCTTCGGCTCGTTGAGAAGTTTTTTGTCGTTCGTCTTATAGTAGATGTGCGCAGAGCCAAGACTTTCCGTTCCGCCGCCATTGTATTTCCGATAGGAATAGCCGATCGTCCCTTCGACGAACTCGACGAAGCTCTCCTGCGTAAAGTCGTGGATTTTGAGCCCCGCGCCGATCCCGTTTTCCTCATCCGCGAGCTTGTCGGCAAACGTTTTATCGGTCCTGTCGCCCGTATAATTCTTCGCCGATCTCGGGTTCTTCCAGTTGAGATCGAGTTCGAGATTGACGAACGAGTAAAGGCTCGTCGAAACGTGCAGATCTCTGACGATATCGTCCGGGTCCGCCGTGAAGGTAATGCCGATCTCGCTCAAAACGCCGTCCGTGAGCTCATTGCCGTTCATTTTGACCGTCCAGGTGTCCTTCCCGCCTTCCTGATGGGTGCAGGAATAGCCGCTAAGATATTTCGAGACAAGCGAGCCGTAATCGGTGCTCGTGGTGTCCTGAGGCTGCGCGGGCTCGGTTTTGTCGATCTGGTTCTGGATCGTTTCGGTGAGATTGAGAAGATAGCCGAGATGTTTCAGAATATCGGTGAAGAAATTATCGAGCGTCGTCACGCGATAAATCGTAATGGGCGTATCGTATTCCGGCCAACTGCTCTGGAAAAGATGGAACTCATAATAGGTCGTCTGGACGCGCTTCATATAGACCATGCCGTCCTTGATCGTGATATCGACCGTAGAGTGACCATTGATTACGCCGACAATGCCGTCATATTCGAGACGGAGATTGACCGCGACTTTGTTCTCCTCGTCGATCGTGACCGAGATCGCGATGATCTTGACCTCAGCTTTGAGGAACAGAAGTGCGGAAACATTTGCTTTGCCGTCAATATAGTAGGTCTTGTTCAGAACATAGTCGTGTTCTTCCGCTTCGCCCGAGATGATCTCCTCGTTCGTTGCGTCGTGCGTTGCGCTCTTTGCGATCGAACTGATGAGCCGCTCCAAGCCGTCGAAGTTGTATGTGACGCTCAACGCCTTCTTGTCGCTGTCCGGAACCTTTTCATAGGTGAAGTCGAGATCGAGCGAGACGGTCTTTTCGCCTGCGGTCACATTCTGAAGATTGACCCCCGTGAGATGGGAGGAGACAAAGCTCTCGCCTTCCTTTTGCAGGGTGATCTCAAGATCTTTCGCGTCGGCATTGCCATAGATCGCTGGCCCGTTGAGGACGACCGAAAGGGTGTTGCCGAGGATCTTCCCTTCTTCCCCGCGCTCCGGCGCGAATGCAAACTGTTTGAGATAGTTCTTTTTCAAAGTCTCTTCTGCCGCAATGCGAGCGATCGCGGGCTCTTTCTCCTCGTTTCCGCCGATCAGGCCCGAGATGATCGAGCCGAGCTGCAAGCTGTCGCCGATCGCCTGGAGCTCCTCGCGGGTCTCCGCCGTCAATCCTGTTTCGATCAGGAAATCGCGCACGATCTCATTGTCCACGCCGAGCAAAATGCACGCCGCCGAAAGAAGGGATTTGACCTCGCTTGCGGGCGCATAGAAGCTGAGCGGCTGATAGTTCGGATCTCCGCTCTTATATTTGGAAATGGAGACGAAGAAGTCGAGCTTTCCGTCGCTCTTTCCGCTCGGATCCATATCCATGATGTAAAGATCGAGATAGAGACACTCTTCGACCTTACTTTCAAGCGTGAGATGTACTTTGAGATAGAGGTCGGAATTGACCGAGACGCTCTTATTTTGAAGATTGATCGTGAAGGGGAACTTACCGACTTTCTTCCCGTTTACGGTCTCCGTGCCGGAGAAGTAATTCACCGTCGCGTCGAACGTATACTGCACACCGCCCGCGTCCCGATATTCGGGCGCCGTCGAAAGGACCTGGCCCGAAAGGGACAATCCGACGTCCTCTTCCGCAAGGGTCTGCGCCGTCGCGCCGAGGAAATCGAGAAGTTCGCAGTAATCCTCAAAGCCGAGATAAGGGATCTCCGGCATTTCGGGGAAACTCTTGGGCGCGCAGAGATAGAGCGTGCTTCGTTTCAGAGAGAAGTTCTCGCCCGAATAGGAGACGTCCGCCCGCAGCATTTTGGGAAGGGTTTCGTCGAGTGTTACGAGATTGGTATCGAGCCCGAGCTCCAATCCCTTTGCGCTCACGACGATCCTGCCCTGTTCTTCCCGCAAGGAGGCGAGCATGAGTTCGTTCAAAATTTTAGAAAAGTCGATCTTTTTGCCAATTTCTTCTTTCGCGAGCCCGTCCGCCGCGCCCGACAGCAAGCCGCTGTTTTTGAGCGCCTCCAAAAGCTGGGCGAGGCTCTCGCTGCCCTGCTTCGAGGCCGTGTCCTCGATCTTTCCGAGAACGCTTTGCAGAAGCTCCGAGAGCGAGTCTGCCTTCGGCAGCGGATTTCCGCCGTCCTTTGTCACGATCGCCTTTCCGACGATTTCGCGCAATCTTTCATAGACATCGAGGAATTTCTCTTCGAGATCGTCGAGATCTGCAAAGACGAGCTCCGCCCCCGTTTCGCCGTAGACGATCTTCACCTTTTCCGAATCGGCGTAGAGTTTCAGATCGTGCGCGGTCCCGCCTGCGGACAGCGTTGCATCGAGATAGAACTTGAAGCCCTCCGCCCAGCTAATCGTGCCGTTCCGGATCTCGAGGGCGATCTCCTCCTCATTTACCTTGACGGTCACGACGCCGCGCAGCGTGATCGCCTTCGCGCTGACGATCTCCGCGATCTTCTTCGCCACCGGCATGATGTCGAGATAACCGTCCGTTTCAACATCGAACGGCTCGCCTGCGGTCACGGTAATATGTGCGCCAAGGGCATCGACGTCGATTTTGCCGTCCGAGATCTTCACCGTCGCAGTTCCAAAGTTAAAATTCAATCCGAACAGGTTCAAAAGCATAGTCCCGTTCACTGCCGCGGTAAGCGTGTCGTTCTCTTCCGACTCCGAAAGCTGCACAAGTTTTCCGAAGTCGAGCGAGAGGATTTCCTTCAAAAGGTCCTTGGACTCTTCATCGCTCTCAGGGATATCCATAATTTTTCCGACAAGAGCGATCGCTTCCTCGATCTTCGCCGAAATCTTCAGTCCGTCGATCGCAAGGAAAATTGCATTTTCTTTGTAAATAACTTCTGCCGTCTTGCTTACTCCTTGATAAGTAAGCATAAGTTTCGCTTTTGCAGTCACGCTTGCAATTTCAAAATCGACCGCCCCTGCAACCGCAAGATTTTCGGTTTCGTAGTTCACGCCCGCGCGGAGAACGTCGCCCTGGATCATCTCGATGACAGTCACCGCATATTTCACAATATCAATATAACCCGTCGTGTCGGCCTCAAACGGCTCGCCTGCGGTCACGGTGATATGTGCGCCAAGGGCCTCAACGTCAATCCGGCCCTCCGAAATCTGAACGGTCGCAGTTCCAAGGTCAAAATCCAACCCGAACAAGTTCAACAGCGCAGTGCCGTTTACCGCAGCCGTCAAGGTATTATCTTTTTCCGAAAGCTGCACAAGTTTTCCGAAGTCGAGCGAGAGGATTTCCTTCAAAAGATCCTTCGACTCTTCATCGCTTTCAGAAACCCCAATAGATTGCCCAACCAGTTCAACCGCTTCCTCGACCTCTGCTTCCTCGCCTTTTTCTTCTTTGAGTTTCGCCGAGATTTTCAGCCCGTCGATCGCGAGATATATTACATTATCTTTATAAATGATCTCCGCGGTCTTACTCGCGCCTTGATAAGTAAGCGTGAGTATCGCCTTCGCCGTCAAACTCTCGATTTCGAAATCGACCGTACCGGTAACCGAAAGATTTCCATTTTCGGTCGTGTAACTGACGTTAGCCTTCAACACGCCGCCTTGGATCATCTCAATGACGGTCGCGGCATATTTCACAATATCGATGTATCCCGTCGTTTCAACGCTGAAAGGCTTCCCTGCGGTCACGGTAATATGCGCGCCAAGGGCCTCAACGTCGATTTTGCCCTCCGAAAACTGAACGGTTGCCTTGCCGAGGTCGAAATCCAACCCGAACAGGTTCAAAAGCGCAGTCCCGTCCACTGCCGCGGTGAGGGTGTCGTTTTCTTCCGAAAGCTGTACAAGTTCGCCAAAATTCAGAGACAAAATTTCTTTCAAAAGGTCTCTCGACTCTTTATCGCTTTCGGATACCCCCATGACTTGTTTGACGAGCGCAATCGCTTCCTCGACCTTTGCCGAGATCTTCAACCCGTCGATTGCAAGGAAAATTTCGCCATTTTTGTAAATTATCTTCGCGGTCTTACTTACTTCCTTATACGTAAGCGTAAGTTCCGCTTTCGCAGTCAAGCTCTCAATTTCAAAATCGACCGTGCCGGTAACCGCAAGGTTTTCGGTTTCATAGCTCACACCCACGCGGAGAGTGCCGCCCTGGATCATTTCAATGACCGTCGCCGCATATTTCACAATATCGATGTATCCCGTCGTGTCCGCGTCGAACGGTTCGCCTGCGGTCACGGTAATATGTGCGCCAAGGACCTCAACGTCGATTTTGCCCTCCGAAATCTGAACGGTCGCGGTTTTAAGGTCAAAATCCAGCCCGAACAGGTTCAAAAGTGCCGTGCCGTTCACCGTAGCCGTCAAAGTGTCGTTTTCCTCCGAAAGGTTCACAAGGTCGCCAAAGTTCAACGAAAGGATTTCCTTCAAAAGGTCCTTGGACTCGCCGTCACTCTCGGGGATCTCCATGAACTGCCCAACGAGCGCAATCGCCTCGTCGACTTTCGCCGAGATCTTCAAGCCGTCGATTGCGAGGAAAATTTCGCCGTCTTTGTAAATGATCTCCGCAGTTTTGCTTGCACCCTGGTAAGTGAGCGTGAGAGTTGCTTTCGCCGTCAAACTCTTGATCTCGAAATCGACCGTGCCGGTAACCGCAAGGTTTTTATTTTCGGTCGTGTAACTGACGTTGGCTTTCAAAACCCCGCCCTGGATCATCTCGATGACAGTTGCCGCATATTTCACGATGTCGATATAACCGTCCGTTTCAACACTGAACGGCTCGCCTGCAGTGATCGAAATTTGCGCCCCGAGAGCGGAAACGTCAATTCTGTCCTCCGAAATCTGAACGGTCGCAGTTCCAAGGTCAAAATCCAATCCGAACAAGTTCAAAAGTGCTGTGCCGTTCACTGCCGCGGTGAGGATGTCATTCTCTTCCGAAAGGTTCACAAGGTCGCCGAAGTTCAAAGACAAAATTTCCTTCAAAAGGTCCTTGGACTCGCCGTCACTCTCGGGGATCTCCATGAACTGCCCAACGAGCGCAATCGCCTCGTCGACTTTCGCCGAGATCTTCAACCCGTCGATCGTGAGATAAATTGCATTATCCTTGTAGATGATCTTCGCAGTCTTGCTTACTTCTTTATATGTAAGCGTAAGTTCCGCTTTCGCCGTCAAACTTGCAATTTCAAAGTCGACCGTACCGGCAACCGTGAGATTTTTATTTTCGGTCGTGTAATTGACGTTGGCTGTCAAATATCCGCCCTGGATCATTTCAATGACAGTCGCCGCATATTTCACAATGTCGATGTAACCCGTCGTGTCGGCCTCAAACGGCTCGCCTGCGGTCACGGTAATATGTGCGCCAAGGGCCTCAACGTCGATTTTGCCCTCCGAAACCTTCACCGTCGAGGTTCCAAGGTCAAAGTCAAGCCCGAACAAGTTCAAAAGCATAGGCCCGTCCACTGCCGCAGTGAGGATGTCATTCTCTTCCGAAAGCTGCACAAACTCGCCGAAGTCAAGGGAAAGAATTTCCTTCAAAAGGTCCTTGGACTCGCCGTCACTCTCGGGGATCTCCATGAACTGTTCAACGAGTGCGACTGCCTCGTCAACCTTCGCCGAAATCTTCAAGCCGTCAAGGGTCAGATAAATTGCATTCTCCTTGTAGATGATTTCCGCAGTCTTGCTTACTTCTTTATATGTAAGTATAAGTTTCGCTTTCGCAGTCAAGCTTGCAATTTCAAAATCGACCACCCCTGCAACCACGAGATTTTCGGTTTCATAGCTCACGTCCGCGCGCAGGATACCGCCCTGGATCATCTCGATGACAGTCGCCGCATATTTCACAATGTCGATGTAACCCGTCGTGTCTACGTCAAACGGCTTTCCTGCGGTGATCGAAATTTGCGCGCCAAGGACCTCGACATCAACTTTGCCCTCCGAAACCTTCACGGTCGCAGTTCCAAGGTCAAAATCCAGCCCAAACAGGTTCAAAAGCATAGTCCCGTTCACTGCCGCGGTGAGTGTATCATTCTCTTCCGAAAGCTGTACAAGTTCGCTGAAATTCAGAGTCAAAATCTCTTTCAAAAGGTCCTTGGATTCACCGTCACTCTCGGGAATTTCCATGAACTGCCCAACGAGCGCAATCGCCTCGTCAACCTTCGCCGAAATTTTCAGCCCGTCGATCGAGAGATAAATCCCGCCGTCCTTGTAGATCACGCCGATATCTTTATGGGCCGAATTATAATCGAGCCCCAGCGTGCCCGCGGCGGTGAGCGTTTTCAGATCAAGCGAAAGATCGGCCGCGATGGAAAGCGCTTCGCCCGAATAATTCGCCCGCAAAGCAAGCACGTCGTTCTTGAAAAGACCGATCAGCTCTTTGGCATAGGGAAGAACGTCGAGATAGCCCTCCGTGTCGAGCGCAAATGCCTCGCCGGGAACCAGCGAAAGTTCGGCGCCAAATGCAGTTACGTCGATCCGCGCGTCGGAGATCCGAAGTTCGATTTCCCCCGCTTCGAACCCAATGCCGAGCGCGTCCAGAAGTTTTGTGCCGTGGATGAGGACGGAGAGCGCGTCGCCGCTCTCTTTGAGCGAAAGAAGCTCGCCGAAGTTCATCGCAAGGACGCGGTTGAGAAGTTCTTTCGCCTCGGGGGTATCTTCGGCGGAGAGATTCAATTCTTTGATCAGAAGATCGGCGGCGTCCTTCACGGGCACGCAGATCTTTAATTCGTCAGCCGCCAGATAGACCTTCTCCGCTGCATACTGAACGTCAAACGTTTTCTGGAAGCTCTGATAGGAGAGCGTCACTGCGCCCTTTGCGGCGGCAGTTGCGGGATTAAGGTCGATCTGTCCCGTTACAGACAGTCCGATCTCCTCGGCGGTATAGGAGACGCCGAGACGCAGATAATCGTTCCCGAACAGCGAGATGAGATCTTCCGCATAGGGCAGAATAGAGATGAAGCCCTCGGTGTCCACCGAGAAGGGCTCGCCGTGTTGAACCGAGATCTTCGCGCCGAGCGCCTCCGCGGAAAGTTCCCCCTCCCGGAGCGCAAGTTTGACCTCGCCGAGTTCGAAATCGGCGCCGAAAGAGCGGAGAAGTTCGGTTCCCTCGACCAGAAGAACGAGGGTATTTTCGCTCTCCGTCGAGGAGAAGTTGCCCGCAAATTCCTCCGAAAGGAGCATGCAGAGAACTTCGGAAAGATCGGTCTCCCCCACGGAGAGCGAAGGAAGATCGAGATACCAGGAAAGAAGCGCCATCGCCTCTTCCGTGTCCGCCCGAAGTTTGATCCCGTCGAGTTCCAGATAGATCACGCCGTCGAGATATCCGACGGTCACCGTCTTTTTGAGGGTAATGCCCTGAAGGTTCAGCTCCGCCGTCAGCTCTCCGCTCAGCGCGAAGCCATCCTGGATCCTGAGATCGAAGCCGCCGCCGATCGAGACGTTTTCCGCCTCGTAATCCGCCGTCACATGCAGCGTCTCCCCGCCGAAGAGCTCGGCCAGCGATCTTGCATAGGGCAAAATGTCCGCATATTCCTCCGCGACTTCGAGATCTTCGAGGATCTCGTCGCCGAAGGTGAGTTTTGCGCCGACCGTCAGCTTCTCCTGAATGGAAAATTCGGTCGTGACGCATTCCAAAGAGGCCGTTTTCGCCTCGTCCAGCCGGAAAACAAAACGGACGGGAAGTTCGAAGTCCCCGAGCGGGAGCCGGGAAGAAAGTTCCGCCCGGTCGCCGTCGACGGTGAATTCGCCGCCCGCGAGCGCGCCGAGCAAATCGCTGTCCTCCCCTTCCGCGGGCTGCACCGCGTCGCCGAAGAGCGAGATGAGCTCGTCGAGCCCAACGCGGAATTTCAGTCCCCCGTAGTTGACATAGGCCGTGCCGTCCTGCACCCAGAGCCGCAGCGCGCCGATCTTCGCCTTCGCCTCGACCGCGGTAAGATCGAGCGCGGAAAGATCCATTCCGCCGAGATCAAGATTGACGACCCCCTTCACCGGCCGATCGTTGAGGGTAAGATCGACATTCAGACTTGTCGGCTCGGTGAGTACGCAGCCAAACGCCTCCGCAAGGCAGTTGAGCGCCGTCACTTCCTTCTCCGTCGGATGGTTCTCGACGGGAGAATTGACATACTGCTTGAAATAGTTCTCATAGGCGTCCGAGACCGCCCGGTCGGTATCGTATTCGTATTCGGTCTTGGACGTGCTGACGCATGCCGCCGCGATGGGCCCGTATTTTGCGTTGTAAGACTCGCGGATCTCCGTGGTGTGGACCCGCCAATTTCTGTCATAAGTAAAGGAAACGGAGATAGCGTCGAACACGGGCGCTTCGGGAAGGCCGCCCGTGAAGATCATCTGGTTCGCATAGTACGCCGTCGCGCCCTTCGTGACGATCGCCCCGTTCTCGTCCTCCTCCTGCCAGGTATCCGGCCGCAGATCGTAGGTGATCTTATAGAGTCCGTCCTCGGTCATGGTGACTTCGGAGGCTTGAAGGACGGTCTCCTCCTCGATGACATAGACGCTGAGTTCGTAGGCGGGCAGGCCGTTCGTCGCCTTGAACCCGTCCTCCCCGCTGATCGTCATCATGCGGTAGGGCTCCCCCGTTTTCCATTCGGTCCCGAGCCCGTTATAGGTCGAGGCACCGCCTACAGGCTTGCGCCACATGACGAGATCTTCGTTTTTCAGATAGCAGAATTGGCTCGCGCCGCTCACGAGCGAGCTGCGGGTCAGATCCGCCGAGATCAAAATCCCGTCGTTGTACTGTTTATAGGTCTCGATCTCCTGCTGGATGACGGTATCGACGACGCCGTGCATCTCACTGTACCACCGTTTCTGCCGCGAAAAGGTCCAGTTCAGCCGGGCGAAGATGTCGATCGGCGAATAGCCGCCCTCCGCCGAATAAACTTCGCCGTTTTCGACCTCTCTCGAGACCGAACCGTAATCGAGATTGACGGAATTGCGCGAAGGATCGCGGAAAAACGCCAGCCCGAAACTGTATGCGCAGATGAGCAGCGACACGACAAGACAGAGCGTTGCGATCTTCGTCGAACGCCTCATCTTGCGCTTGGTCTTTAAGCGCGGTCCCTTTTCCCTGTCCTTCCGGACTTTCGGTCGCCGCTTGTTTTTGATCTCGTGCCATCCTTCGTCAAGATGTTCTCTTTTTCCCATCGACTTCTCCCCTTTTTCCCGCGGAACCCCCAAAACGCCTCCGCTTGAAATATATGACAAATGTCATAGAAACCTATGATATTATTCTATCATCGAAGGATGGAAAAGTCAACACAATTTTGTCACTTTTTTCTAAAAATTTACGGCGCGGACAGAGTCCGCGCCGTCGAAATGCAATTTTTTTCAATATCCTTTTGTGAAAACGATCTTCCCGTCCACCTCGTCCACGAGGACGGTGCCGCCGAGCGGGATCCTGCCCGTCAAGATCTCCTCCGAAAGGGGATCTTCGATGAGTTTGCGGACGGTCCGTTTGAGCGGCCTTGCGCCGAATTCCTCGCTGTACCCCTCTTCGACGATCTTCGCGCGCACGCGCGGGCTCACTTTAATTCCGAGGTCCCGTTCCTTCAACTTTTTTTGCAGAAGGAAGAGCATTTTGTCGCAGATCCTTGCGGCGTCCTCCTTCGTGAGCTTATGGAAGATGATGACGTCGTCGAGGCGGTTCAGAAATTCGGGACGGAACTGTTTTTTGAGCGCCTCGTTGATGTTCTCCTTGACCTTTTCGTACTCGTTTTCCTCCCGTTCGGTGCGGAACCCGAGGGTACCGACCTCCTTCACCTCATGCGCGCCGACGTTGCTCGTCAAAATGAGCACGCAGTTTTTGAAGGACACGACCCGGCCCCGGCTGTCCGAGAGCCGTCCGTCGTCGAGGATCTGCAAGAGGACGTTGAACACATCGGGATGGGCCTTTTCGATCTCGTCGAAGAGGACGACGGAATAGGGCTTTTTGCGGACGCGCTCGGTGAGCGTCCCCTGGCTGTCGTCGAAGCCGACATATCCGGGCGGCGCGCCGATCAGCTTGCTCACCGAATGCTTTTCCATGAATTCGGACATGTCGAGGCGGATCATGAGCCGCTCGTCGCCGAACAAACTCTCCGCAAGCGCCTTGCAAAGGTCGGTCTTGCCGACGCCCGTGGGGCCGACGAAAATGAACGAGCCGACGGGACGGTTGGGATCTTTCAGGCCCGCTCTTGCGCGGCGGATCGCCCGCGCGACCGCAGAGACCGCCTCCTCCTGCCCGACAATGCGCTCGTGCAGTTCCTCTTCGAGGTGCATGAGCCGCTTGCTCTCCGTCTCGGTGAGTTTCAGAACGGGCACGCCCGTCCAGCTCGAGACGATCTCGGCGATCTCCTCCATGCCGATCGAGAGATGGGTCGTGGTAATGCGCGCGCTCTGTTCCGCCTTCATCGTCCTCAGTTTTTCGCTGAGTTCGTCGGCTTCCCGGGTGAGCCGCGCCACGCGGTCGAACTCCTTTCTGCCTGCGGCGCGCTTGCTTTCAAGGCTGATCCGCTCCAGCCGCTCTTCGAGCTCGTGCATTTCGGCGGGGCCGTTCAAAGAGACGAGCCGCTTTCGCGACGCCGCCTCGTCGATGAGGTCGATCGCCTTGTCGGGCAGAAAACGGTCGGTGATGTAGCGGTCGGAAAGTTTCGCCGCCGCCTCGATCGCCTCGCGGGTGATGATGACGTTGTGATGGGCCTCGTATTTTCCCTTCAGTCCCTCGAGAATGACGATCGTATCCTCGACGGAGGGCTGTTCGACCATGACGGGGGTGAAACGCCGCTCGAGGGCGGAGTCCTTTTCGATGAATTTTCGGTATTCCTCGACCGTCGTCGCGCCGATCGTCTGCAATTCCCCGCGCGCAAGCATGGGTTTCAGGATGTTGGAAGCGTCCATGGGGCTCTCCGAAGAGGCGCCCGCGCCGACGATCATATGGATCTCGTCGATGAAGAGGATGATGTTCTTGTCCTCTTTCACGGCGTCGACCACTTTTTTGAGCCTCTCTTCGAATTCGCCGCGGTATTTCGCGCCGGCGAGCAGCCCCGTAAGATCGAGGGAAAAGACGCTCTTTTCGCGCAGAAGATCGGGCACGTCGCCCGAGATGATCGCCTGAGCGAGCCCTTCGACGACCGCGCTCTTCCCCACGCCCGGCTCCCCGATGAGCACGGGGTTGTTCTTGGTGCGCCGGGACAGGATCTGGATGACTTTTTCGATCTCGTCCCGCCGTCCGATGACGGGATCAAGCCTGCCTTCGAGCGCCTTGCGCGTGAGATCGGTCCCATAGCGCAGAAGCTCGGGATAATCATGCTCCTCCCCACGGCGGGAAGCGGAGGGAAGGACGCCCCCCTCTCCCATGCGGGAATGATCGTAGGAATTTTTCATGGACTCGTAGTACGGGCCGCGGTGGAGCTCCTCCCCGCCCTTTTCCTCCTCGTCGGGCGGCACGAGCCGCTCCTGCGCGCAGCGGCGCAGACGGTCCGCTTCGACGCCCAACCGCTCTTCGAGCATTCTCACGCCGATACAGTTCGGGATGGACAGGATGGCCAGCAGCATGTGTTCGGTGCCGATGGGCGGTTTCCCGCGCCCGCCGGCGTTGTCCTCCGCCGCGAGCGCCTGCGCGCGGTCTACCATGGCTTTCGTGCGCGGCGAAAAACCGGACATCGTGGCGGATCGCTTGATGTTGCGCTTGAAAACTTCGAAATATTTCTCCCGGCTCACCCCCGCCGCTTTGAGCGCTTCGCAAGCCTCACACCCCTCCACGCTCAGAAATCCGAGCAGAATATGTTCGCTTCCGACGAGCCCCGTCTTGAATTCTTTCGCGGCGTCCTTTGCGATCTGCAAGACCTCTCCCATGTGTTTGGTAAAGTCTTTATCGGGAAATTCCTGAACCTGCATAGCTCTCTCCTTTGAAAATAACGTCCTCTTTGATGTTCCGGAACAGACTTTTGCGCTTGTCCTCGGAAAGCAGCCCCATACAGTGAAGTTCGGCATGGATCTGTTCGGCGCGGAAGATCTCCTGCTCCCGCTCCGTCAGGGGCGCGCCGTTGAGATGGTCGATGTTCGCGGGGCGCAGGTCGACGAGCAGCGCGTCCAGCCGCTCCATGCTGCCCTCGAGAATGCCCAGACAGACCCCGATCTTCACCTCCGTCAGAAGTTTCAAAAACTCGTCCATGCCGATCGAAAGACAGTTCAAAAGGGTCCCGTAGGCGCGCAGGATCTTGTCCCAGAGGGCGATCCCCCCCTTTTCAAGCAGTTCCTCGCGCGCTTTGAGCTCCTCCGCAGTCAGAAGTTCGACTTCGTTTTCGACGCAGGCGAGGATCTCCTCTTCGCCGACCCCGAGGGTCACTTCGTTGCTCAGCTGGAACAGATACCCCTCTGCACCGCTGCCCTCGCCGAACGCCCCGCGCACCGTGAGCCCGAGGCTCTTGAGCTTGGGGAAGAAGGGGCGAAGCTTGTCGAGCCGCACGAGCCCCGGCAAAAACAGCATGACCGAGGCGCGCATTCCCGTCCCGAGATTGGTGGGACAGGCGGTGAGATAGCCGAATTCCTCGTCCGTGGCATAGGGCATGATCTGCGAGATCGCCTCGTCGATGCTCACGAGCCGCTCAAAGGCGCGCCGCAGATCATAGCCGAGCATAAAGACCTGCTCGCGGATATGATCCTCCTCGTTGAGCATGATCGAGACGCTCTCGTCGTTGGAGATGAGCGCCGCCGACGCGCGCTTGTTCTGGATGAGCGCCCGGCTGACGAGGTTGCGCTCACGCAGAAATTCCGCCTCTTCGGGCGGAAGCGAATTCATATCATAGGCGCTCAGATCCTCCACTTTGCCGAGCAGCGCCTCTTTGACCGCGGCGACGATCTCGCTCGCGGACTCCTCTTTGAGCATGTTCGGGAACGGATAGGCGGAAAAATTGCGCGCCAGACGGACGCGCGTGGACACCGCGACGTTTTCGATGGAATATTCGATCAAGCCGGATCCTCCCGCACGGAAAATTTCGTCCGCGTCTCCGCTTCCCGCTCCGCGGACGCCTCCTTAAAATCATTTTTTTCGATCAGGTCGAGTTTCTCGATCTCCGACTCGATCTCGATCGCCTCCGATTCTTTCTCCTCGTTGAGCGCCTGCCGGTAGCGATCCTGCAAGACCTTTTTTTGCAGATCCAAGGACCGTTTGACTTCCTCAGGGCTGACGGTTTTCTGCACATGTCTCAGTTTTCCCTGCACTTTGAGCACCGTCCTCTCGGCTTCTTCCCGAAAGATGTGGTAGCATTCCGCGCACCCGAAAAGCCCGCTCCTGCGGAAACGGGCGAGGGTCATGCCGCAATTCGGACATTTCTTTTGCGCGCCGTTTTCGCTCTCCGTCATAGCTCCACCGCCTCGAACCGGTATTGCTGGCTCGCAGAGGGATATTTTTCCCTGTCCACCGGGGAGAGGAACATCGCCAAAGGGCGGACGAAAAGTTCCCGCGATCCGTAAAGGGCGCGGTAGACGACCAGCTTCTCCCCCGTCTCCGAATGGGTCGCAAGCCCTTCGACATAGTAATATTGCCCTTTGAAATGACGGTAGATCCCGTGCAGCCGAAGTTCTCTCACCGTTTGTTCCCCGTGTTCCCCGTTTTCTTTTTCTCCGCTTTTTCGGCGGGCCGCCCTTCGGGCCCCTCCGCCTTCGTCTCCTCCGGGACGATCTCCTCTTTTTCGGGATGGAGCGCGAAGATCTCCTCGAGCGCGCCCGCAAAGACCGGGAATTCATACACCCCGTACGGGCATTGGACGCGCATTCGGTTCTTATTGTCCCGCACCATCGTTTTCACCGTGGAAAACTCCTCCCATTTCAGGAAAACGTTGTCCACGCCCGACGGCTCGCTGTAATAAATGCCTTCCTCATACAGATAGAACTGCGCCTTGGCGCGCACATAGGCGACCAGCGCGCGCACGCCCATATATCCGCCGACCAGCGCGATGACGCCGCCGACCGACTCGTCCCAGAAGATCGCAGCGACGATCCCGCCCGCAAGAAACAGCACGCCGATCACCAGCAAAATGAACGCTTTCATCCTTCTTTTTTGATCGGCCAGCACGAATTTCTTCAAACGGGTGAACTTTTTCGCCTTTTTCTTGGGCGCTTTCCGGACGGGTTTTTTCTTCTCCGTCTCCGGCGTTTCCGGCGTCACCTGTCCCGCGGTCAGCGCCTCGGGCGGCAGCTCCCCCTCCGGGGAAAGTTTCAGTTCCCGCATACGCAGATAGAGTCGTTCCTTGCCGTCCGTTTGGAGCAGGATGGGACGTGCTTCGCGCACGGCGCCCTTGTTGAAATAGCGCGCCGGGATCTGCAGGATGATACTCCAGTTGCCCGCGTCCACGGGACGGCGGCGGGTGCAGATCGAGAAAAATCTGATATCATAATAAGGAACGGAGAGCGTCCTTCTCTTGCGCATCATCCCATACTTGCCGTACTCGTCCACGCCCATCTCATCGTACGGCTCGCCGTGCAGAAAGAGCTCGTCTTTCCGGAAGGTCACAAAGGTCCCCTCTCCGACGAAAAAGCTGTACAGATCGTCCTCCCGCTCCAGGGCGTCGAGTTCGGCGACGGCGAGCTTGTCGCTCTTTCCGAAAAAGGGATAGGCGCAGAGCGCAAAGACCGCGGTCCCCGCGAAAAAGCAGGCCGAAACCATCCCATAGATCACGAGATTTCCCGAACCGAGCCCCATCATGATGATACAGAACAAAAATCCCACGATACAGATGATGGCAAGCACCGCCATCGTCCAGAAGAGCACGTTGAAAAACCGTCTCCTTTTATTGATCTGCGAGGAAGAAAGAGTTGAAAGTTTTTTCATGAGTTCACCCCCTGAAATGCGCTCCTTTGCGCCAGACGAAGAAGAAAAGCGCCAGAATCTGGAGCGGAATGCCGATTAAAAACAAGAGCCAAATGCTCGAATCCGCGCCCAATGCGTGCGCGAGAAAGTAGACGCAGGTGATACTCGTCCAGATGAGGACGGTGATGGAGATGATCCGCACCCATTTCCAGTGCCAGATACAGCTGAACACCAAAATGACGATCGCCGAAGCGGGGACCGCAAAGAGGAAGGCGAGCCATTTGAAGTTCAGTTGGGGCGCAAAGATCCCGACAAGAACAAAGTCGCAGACCGCAACGAGCCAACAGATCCCGACCGAACAGATGAGGGTGATGAACCGGTTGCGGAGCCTGGTATTTTTGGAAACGACCGTCTTTTCCTTGTGCTCGCGGATGAGATCGTCCACGGTGACGCCGAAAAGATCGGCGAGCTGGACGAGCACGCGGACGTCGGGCAAACTGTTCCCCTGTTCCCATTTCGAGACCGCCTTGTCCGAGTAATTGAGCTTCTCGGCAAGCTCGAGCTGGGTCATATTTTCCATTTTTCTCAAACGGGTAATATTTTTACCGAAAATTTCGGCGAGAGAGTCCTGTTCTTCCATAACTTTATTATAGCAAATACACCCGAAATGTCAAGTATCTACCGGCAGTAGAGTCAAAATTTTCCACTCTACCGCGCAAAGTCTTTCGAGAAGAGTCGAAAAACGCAAGAGTAGGTTGACGGGCGGCGGCGTTTGCGGTAAGATGAAAGGGAAAAGCGGCCCAAAAAAGCGCCATTTTCTTTCCTTTCCGAAAAAGATTTGCGGTCCCAGCCGCGAACTTTTTACTCTCCATTGAAACAGCTCCCTTCGCATTCGCGGGCGGGAGCTGTTTTTTGCGATAAAAAAGACGGCCTTTGGAGGATCGGCCGCCGAAAAAAATGTACATGGATTAGCTTAATCCATGTACAAAATCTATTTATAGAATAACATATTCTTTGATTTCCGTCAAGTAAAATCGCCTGTTTTTCAAAAAAATTTCCGAACTTTCATATTTTATGCGCCGCCAAGCTGGAAAATGTTCATAGATTAAGCTAATCTATGAACATTTTCCATTTTTTATGCAGCGATATAAATGCCGCTTCGTCCCGGCGGCAATTTATAAAAATTTATTTTTAAGGAGAAGAAAACCATGCAAAAAAGAAACAGAAAGGGCTTTACCCTTGCAGAACTCTTGATCGTCGTTGCGATCATCGCCGTGCTTGTCGCGATCGCTGTCCCGCTGTTTGTAGGAGCGCTGGACGACGCGGAAAAGCGGGTCGGTGAGGCAAACTGCCGTGCGGTCCGGGCAGCTGCCGTGAAATCCATCTTGTTGGAGACGAAGGACGAGTGGAAAACCGACGGCGAATTGAAGGGACCCTGGTATGCCTATGCGGAAGTGGACGCGAACGGCGAAGTCAGCAACTTGCAAATCGCCGCGGCAGAAGTTGATGATGCAGGAAACGAGACAGAGCCGACGGATTTGCCTTTGCAATTGAACAAGGCAGAAAATATAATTAGTTCTCGAAACGGCGGTTGGAACAAGGAAAACGGCACCTATAAGGTCGTGGTGCGGGTGACCGTGGAACAGGCGATCGTCGTGGAGCCTTAAAGAGGTTCCATGCAAAGGGAAGGAGAAAAGCATGATAAAAAGGAAATATAGAAAGGGTTTTACGCTCGCAGAGCTCCTGATCGTCGTCGCGATCATCGCGGTTTTGGTCGCGATCGCGGTGCCGCTCTTCGTGGGGGCGCTGGACGACGCGGAAAAACGGGTCGGTGAGGCAAACTGCCGCGCGGTCCGGGCGGAAGTCGTCAAGGAGCTTTTGTTGAACAGCGACGAAGAGCAGTATAAAGATTCGTCGGGAAATCTCACGGGGCCGTGGGTCGCAACGGGTCTTGTCACCTCGGAGGGAACAGTGCAGTCCTACTTCATTAGGTCTGCCATAAGCGGCGATTATATAATTGATGAGGACGGAAAATATATTTTACCTGAGGCAGATAGGGAGACTCTTGTGGATGGCGCGACGGCAAGATATGTAAAAGATAAGACGGGCGCCTATAACGTCGTGATTCTCGTCACGCAGCTGACGGTGGAAGATTGAGATGATTTTAACGGTTTGACGATCCTCTGAAAGTTTCTATCCAACAGGGATGTAAGGATAGGGACCGGGCAAAACTTTCCGCAGAATGTGCGCTCTCTTTTTTCTTTTCAACAGGCGCGCACTTTGCAAAAAAGGATTGCCCAATAAGAGCCGCCCGAGGCGTTCCGCCTCGGGCGGCTTTCTATTTCTCCGCCTTGTTTCTCCCTCGGGCGGCTTTTCATCTGTTCCGCCTTGTTTCTTCCTCGGGCGGCTTTCAATCTTCTTGAATCTTCGCCCAAAAAGGCAAAAATCCTGTCGAATGGTTGACAAGACATATGCCTCTATGATAAAATAAACAAAAAGGAGGCTTCTATGCCCGAACATATCAAAATGAAACTCTCGACGCTGGTAAAATACCTGCCCGCGTGCCTGTTTGCGCTCTATGCGCTGCTCCTTTTCTTCTTCTGCCTCGCCCCCGTCGTGACGCTGCCCGACTTTGCGATCGGCAACGTCTATGATCTGCTCGGCGTGGAAACCCTCTTCCGCGGAACGGTGAACGCCGTCCTTGCCTTTGCCGTCATCGGGCTCATCGCCTCCCTTCTTGGGATCGCGCTCCTCGAAATGCCCTTCTTCGACCTTGCTCGCGCCGTTCGGGGAAACGCTGTCAGGATCATGCGCTTCGTCTGGAAATTCCTCCCCTGCCTGTTTTATGCGATCTTCTTCCTGCTCTCCTGCGTCATGTTCGGACAGGTCGCCGATCTCAATCATCAATCGGGCATGGCGGGACTCATCCGTTACAGCGCTGGCGCGTGCCCGATGTTGATTTTGATCTTCACCCTGCTCTTTGCGATCGCGCAGGCCGCGGCGCTCGTCGTTGAGTTTAAGGTTTTGAACCGCGTGACTCTCATTCCCGCGGAGACGGAATCGGAAAACAACTGACGCTTTCGGATAAAAATCATTCAAATATAAAGGCGTCCGGGACATTGCCCGGACGCCTTTTTGATCACCTGGGTGATCTTATTTGCCGAAATATCTCTTCAAAAGTCCCTTAAAGCCGGCGCCGTGGCGCGCTTCGTCCTTCGCCATTTCGTGAACGGTGTCGTGGATCGCGTCGTAGCCGAGCTCCTTCGCGCGCTTTGCCAGCATGAGTTTCCCTTCGCAGGCGCCCGCCTCGGCAGCCGCGCGGAGCTCCAAATTCTTCTTGGTCGAATCGGTGACGACTTCGCCCAAAAGTTCCGCAAATTTTGCGGCATGTTCGGCTTCTTCGAACGCATAGCGCTTATAGGCTTCGGCGATCTCGGGATAGCCCTCGCGCTCGGCGACGCGGGACATTGCAAGATACATGCCGACTTCGGTGCATTCGCCCGTGAAATTGGCGTGGAGCCCGTCCATGACTTCCTTGTCCTCGACTTTTCCGTCGCCCACATGGTGCTCGCAGGCGAATTTCGCCTCTTCGACGGGCACAAACTTTCTCGCTTTACAGACGGGGCAGACCTCGACGTCGTCCTCGACGATCTCGCCGCAAACAGCACATCTCTTCATAACAAAATCTCCTTTGAAAAATTCTTAACCGTATTATATCACAAGATTTTCGGCTTGGCAAGATTTTGCCGAAAAATTTTTTCGGGGGAATTTCAGAAAAATGCCGCGCGGCGGTTGACAAAAACGGCGAAAAATGATATAAGTTGAATAACGATAAAAATTTTGGGAGAATTTTGTGATGAAAAGCGGAAAATGGTCGAAAATTGCGCGGTCGGTTGCGGGGCTTACGCTTGCCGCGGGGCTTGTCGCGCTCATCGCAGGGTGCCAAATTCATGTGAAAGACGATTCTTCTTCCGACGACCAAGCGCAAGACGGCGCAGACAGTGATATAAACCAAAACAAGCCAAACACGCCCGATTACAGCGAGTACAGCCCACTCCTTCAAGATGTATTAAAAAGTGATTATTACAATGGATTGATTGCCAAGTTCGAAGCGGGACAATTAGACCACGGCTCATTAAAAGCGGGCTTTAATGTTTTACATTCCATACCCTTTCATTTTTTAAAAAATGCCGGTGAAGATGTTGAAGAAATAATAAATAATAATATTCAAGTGGGCTGGAATACTTTTGTTAAATCAAAAAATAAAAATGAATTATATAGTTACTCTTTCATATTAAAAAATCAATCTTCAGATGATGCATATAGAACTATGTATTTATTAAAATACCATATTACCGATGAAGAATATAATGATTACTTTATGTTATCACATGGAAAATATTATCAAGCAAGTTTCTTTTTCCAAGAAATTGATAAAACAAGAGAAGCTGAATTGGTGACGAAATTCAACATTGATGAAGAAGATTATGAAGAATTAATACAAAGAATAAATAATGTGGAAAAACCATTTGGGGAAAATGAAGTTACCAATGTGTTTTTGTATCCTTCCACAATGGATGAATGTGAATATTCTCAATATTTTGGTATGAAATTTAATATAAAAATAGATTATTTAACAAAGCTAACAAAATATAACTACAATGAATACGAATTCGGTTCGGCAAAAGTAAGATTCTCTTGGAGATGCGGATATAACAATGAAATATTTACTTTTAGGAATGCATTTATAGCTAAAGTTTTGGAAAATTCAGAACCCGAAGATATTCGATATTTTGATTATGCCTTCGTGAATAATTTTATTAAAAATTAATTATATTTGTATAAAAAATCTCGTGGATTGCACGAGATTTTTTTGACTTATTCCGTCAACATTTTCACAAGCTCACAAAAGTTTTCGGCGAACTCCTTCGCGCCGAACTTTTCCAGCTGCGCCCGCGTCCGGTAGCCCCAAAGCGCAAAAATTCCGCGGATCTTACAGTTTTTCGCCGTCAAAACGTCCGCTTCGCCGTCGCCCACGAACACGCACTCCGAAAGCGGGCTTCTCAGCGTCAAGGCCGCGTACCGCGTCAGCGACGGGTCGGGCTTCACGTCGAACATCCCGCTGTCGCCCCCGATGAACGCGAAAAAATCCTCGGGAAAAAAGTGCCTCAAACACGCCTTCGCGGCGTCCTGCGGCTTATTCGTGATGACCGCAAGCTGCACGCCCCGCCCTTTCAGCGTTTCCAGCGCCTCTCTTTCCCCTTCAAACAGCGTCGTCTTGCCCGTCCTTCCTTCCGAAAAGTTCTCCGAAAAGTACGAAAAGCACTCCTCGAAGTTCTTGACATCCTTCGGCACGGCGCGCTCGATGAGCTTTCTCGCCCCGTCCCCCACATAGGAGCGGGTCTTGTCGAGCGAAATTTCGGGATAGCCGAACTTTTGCAGCATTTCGTTCACGCTCTCGTGAATGTCGGGCAGCGTGTCGAGAAGAGTGCCGTCGAGATCGAAAAAAACCGTCTTGACCATCACATCTTCTCCGGGACCCCGATCCCCAGCAGGGTGAACGCGTTTTTGAGGGTCGTCAGCGTCGCCTCGGTGAGACACAGCCGGAACGCCCGCGCCTCATCGCTCTCCGCCTGCAAGATCTTGCAATCGAAATAGAATTTATTGAACTTTTGCGCCGTATCCACGCAAAAACGGGCGACAAGGCTGGGCTCGTACTTCTCCGCCGCCGCCCGGACGGTCTCGGGAAACTCCGAGAGCGCCTTGACAAGGTCGAACTCCTGCGTGTTGGGCTCATAATTTGCGGGCAGCTCCGCCTTTCCGCCCTTTGCAAGCAGCGAATAGGCGCGCGCGCAGGTATATTGGACGTAGACGCTCGTCTCGCCGTCGAAATTGAGCGCCTTTTCGTAGGAAAATGTGATGTCCTTGATCTTGTTGTTGTAGAGCGCGCCGAAGATCACCGCGCCGACGCCGACTTTTTCGGCGACTTCCGCCTTGTTTTCCAGTGCGGGATTTTTTTCTTCCAGAACTTTGGCCGCCTTTTCGACGCAGCGAGATAAGACGTCCTCAAGCCAGACCACTTTCCCCTGCCGGGTGGACATGGCGCCGTCCTCCAAGGAGACCATGCCGTAGGCGACGTGAACAAGGTCTTTCGCCCAGTCCTTCCCCATGAGCTCCAACACCTTAAAGACCTGCCTGAAATGCAGATTCTGCTGATAGGCGACGACGTAAAGGCATTTCTCGAAATCATACGTCTGTTTGCGGTAGATCGCGGCGGCAAGGTCGCGCGTCGCATAGAGGGAGGCGCCGTCCGAGCGCAGAATGAGGCAGGGCGCCATGCCGTAGGGCTCCAGATCGACGATCATCGCCCCTTGGCTCTCTTGCAGGAGCCCCTTTTCTTTCAATTCCTCCACAACGGGCTGCATTTTGTCGGTATAGAACCGCTCGCCCGCATAGCTGTCGAACTTGATATGCAGCCGGTCATAGATCTTTCCGACATAGGCAAGGGTGAGCCCTTTGAACCATTCGAAGAGGTCATTTGCCTCTTTGTCTCCGCTCTCAATGAGACGGAAATATTCGCGGGCTTCCCGCTCCATCTCCTCGGTCGCCTCACTGTTGAAACGGACGTAGAGATCGTTGATCGCATGAATGCCGCCCTTTTCGACCTCCTCTTTGTTCCCCCAATGCTTATAGGCGGAAATGAGCTTGCCGAACTGCGTGCCGTAGTCGCCGAGATGGTTGATCCCGACCGCTTTGTATCCCAAAAAGTTGAAAATGCGGTAGAGTGCGCCACCGAGGGCGGTCGTCGAGAGATGTCCGATATGGAAGGGCTTTGCGATGTTGACCGAAGAATAGTCGATGCAGATCGTCCTGCCCTTGCCGAGATCGGATGAGCCGTACCTGTCCCCCTCTTTTGCGATCCGTCCGAGCGTTTCGCGGACGAGCCCCTTGCGGTCCACCTTGAAATTGACATAGCCGTTCACCGGCGTGACGGACGAGATGACGGCGTCCTTTTCAAACGCCGAAGCGATCTCCTCCGCGATCGAAACGGGAGATCTTCTCAATGTCTTGGAAAATTTGAAGCAGGGCAGCGCGAAGTCGCCGAGCGCGGAATCGGGCGGAACGCAAAGATTTTGCGCGATCTCCTCTTTGGATACCCCCTCAAGCGAGATCCGCTCCACAATGTAAACTTTATAATCCATATTTGCTCCTTGGATGTCCATTTTAACACATTTTTACCTTTTTGACAACCGAAAGGCTTGAAGTTTACGAAGAAAAGTATTATAATGTGATTAGAAACATCATTCCTGCCGTTGCAGGAGAATATAAGGAATATCATAATATGAAACTCGGAGTTATTGGCTTACCCAACGTCGGAAAATCCACTCTGTTCAATGCGATCACTCATGCGGGCGCGGAAGCCGCCAACTACCCCTTTTGCACGATCGAACCCAACGTCGGGGTCGTCGCAGTGCCGGACGAGCGGCTCGACAAGCTCGCCGCCCTTTACAACAGCAAAAAAGTTACCCCCGCCGTCATCGAATTCGTCGATATCGCAGGACTCGTGAAGGGCGCAAGCCGTGGCGAAGGGCTTGGAAATAAGTTCCTCTCCCATATCCGCGAAGTGGACGCGATCGTCCACGTCGTGCGCTGTTTCGAGGACGGAAACGTCACCCATGTCGAAAACAGCGTCGATCCCGTGCGCGACATCGAAGTCATCAACCTTGAGCTCATCCTTGCCGACATCGAGACATTGCAGAAACGGCAGGACCGTATCAAGAGCGCGGCGCGGGGAGGCGCGGACAAGGGCGCAGCAGCCGAATATGCCTTCCTCGAAAAGTTGCTCGCCCACCTTGAAACGGAAAAACCCGCCAGCAGCTATCCCGCGACGGAAGAGGAGGAGATCATGCTCAAAAACCTCTTCCTCCTTTCGGACAAGCCCGTCATCTACTGTGCGAACATTTCCGAACAGGACATGGGAAAGGACGAGGACGAGATCGCCCTGGTCCGGAACGTCAAAGAATACGCCGCAAAGCACGGGGCGGAAGTCATCGTCATCTGCGCCAAGACGGAGGAGGAGCTCTCCCAGATGGAGGAGGGCGACCGCGAGATGTTTTTTGAAGAGTTCGGACTCAAAGAGAGCGGGCTCTCCAAGCTGATCCGAGCGAGTTATTCGCTCTTGGGGCTCATCTCCTATCTGACGGCGGGCGAAAAAGAGACGCGTGCCTGGACGATCAAAAAGGGCACGCGGGCGCCGCAGGCGGCGGGAAAGATCCATTCCGACTTTGAAAAGGGCTTCATCCGCGCCGAAGTCGTGGAATGGGAGACCCTGCTCGAATGCGGCGGGCTTGCGGGCGCGCGAGAGAAGGGCAAGGTGCGCTCCGAGGGCAAGGATTATGTGATGAAGGACGGCGATGTCGTTCTTTTCCGCTTTAATGTGTAAGATTTCGCACGAAAAGCTTATCTTTCGCCGAAGAAACTTACTTGGGGCATCAATGAAGATTGTTCTCGCTTTTTCAAACAATCCGTAGGAATGCGGCAAATTGTGTGCGCTTATGGAAAATTATAATTTCCCAGCAAGTGGGAGAGGAAACGCGGCGCGTTCACCGAGAGGAAGCCAAGGCGGAGGGTGTGCGCCCTTTTTTGTTCCCGATAAGGAAAAAGTGGCGCGTTGCTTTGCGCCAAAAGAGGTTTCCATTGAAATCATGTGCTTTAGGCGAAATTGACTTCCGCTGTACGCGACACAATTTCGCGACCCTTCGCGCTTATGCCCTTCATTTTAATCCAATGGTACGAAGAAAATCACACTTTTCCGCTGCACTTATGGCGGTCGCCCCCGCTGCAAGCCCGCCTCGCCGCCAACTCGGCTGTCGCAGTGCAGCTCACAGCCCACCGGGCTGATGAGCAGAAATTGCCACGCTCCACCCAATTTGCAGGTCGTCGCATGCAGGTTGTTTAGCAAGGCAGACAAAGCCGGGCGATAAAAGTTACATGAAATCAACAAATATAAATCCTTTTGCGAATGCAAAAGGATTTTTTCGAAATATTTTTTACGTCTCTATTTTCATGTCTCCCTTTTTGATCCAGCCGAGCTTACGCAAAAGTTCGCTCACGCCGAATGAAATCGCCGCGGGAAGCACGAAACAAACCAAAATCACCCCCAAAACCAGCTGCCAGACGGGAATGACGCCCGCGGATGCGCCGATCATGTCGATCACCCCCACAAGCCCCGCCGTGCCCATGCCCGAACCGACTGCGGTCGCCCTCAGCTGGAACAGGCAGGTCGAAAGCGGCCCCACGATCGCCGAAGAGAGGACCGCCGGCAGTAAAATGCGCGGATTTTTCAGGTTGGGGATCTGCAACATCGAGGTGCCCAGACCCTGCGCGATGAGCCCCGGGAACTTGTTCTCGCGGAAACTCGCGACGGCAAAGCCGATCATGTGCGCACAGCAGCCCGCGACCCCCGCGCCCGCCGCGATCCCGTTCAGCCCGATCGAAATGCCGATCGCGGCGCTCGAAGTCGGAAGGGTCAGCAAAAGCCCCATGGCGACCGAGATCAAAAGCCCCATCAAAAACGGCTGCATCTCGGCGGCGGCGTTGATTCCCTGCCCGATCTTCCCCATCAACCATTCGACAGGCGTGCCCAGAAGCCCTGCGATCAGCCCCCCCACCGTCATGCTCACGAGCGGAACGATCAGAATGTCGAGCTTGGTCTTTCCCGTGACGAGCGTCCCGATCTCCGAAGAGACGACGACCGCCAGATAACAGGTGATGGGATTGCCCGTCCCGATGAGAACGGAGGAAGAGAGCTTGGAGACATCCCCTTGGGAGATATAGGAGATCAGCGTCGGCGCGTTGGCGGCAAAGATCCCCACCGCCACGCTACAGGCAAGCGTCATTTTGGGGCATTTCAGCGCATGGGCGATCCCAACGCCGATCCCCGCGCCCATCATGACCTTCGCAAACGTCCCGATCCCGTTGAAGAACCGGAAACAGAAATTCCAAAACGCCGCATTGCTCGTTCCGTCCCCGAAAATGCGGGCAAGCTGACAGAGGATCGTCCCTGCGATGAGGGTGCAGAAAAGTCCGTTCGCCATGCCCGCAAAGGCGACGATAAAATAGCGGTGCGCGAATTTTTTGAGAATTTCAGGCGCCCTTTCGCGAAATTTTTGCCCCTTTTGCGGCGGCTCTGCTTGGCTCTCCCCCTCCGGAACGGCGCGCTCTTCTTCGGAAAGATCGGCGTGCCCTTCTTCCTCAAAAAGTTCGCTCTTGAGGGGCTCCCCGTCTGTGCCGCCGCCCGATAAATTTGACGGTGCGGCCTCTTCTTTCGTTTCGTTTTCCATAGCTTTCCCCTTGATGATGTTTTACGGCTATTTTATCATAAATTTAATGGGAACGCAAGAAAAAACGGCGGAATTTCGCCGTTTTTTCGGATTTTTGTGGTTACGATTGTCCGGTCGAGGAGATATCCTCTTGGCGGGGCATTTCGGCATCCGGCAAAATCATGCAATAGCGCGGATTGTGCGCATAGCTCTCGTCCGGGCGTTTCGCCGCCTTTTTCTTTTTTTTCGGCATGATCCCTCCTGAAAGTTCAGGCGTTTGCGATCTGCTTCTGCACTTTAGAGAAGGTGTCCGTCTTTTGGTCGATGAGCATCTTCTCGGCAGGCTGGACCTGATAATAGCCGCGCGAAAGCATTTGTTCGAACACGTTGAACTGCGTGTCCGCGCTCGAAGAATAATTCTTCAAAATCTCCTTGCGGAAGGGCTTGCAGCTGCCCTCGGTGAGCGCCGCCGCATAGTAGTTCATGAGCTGCTTTTCCGCGTCGAGCATGTCCTGCAGCGCGTCCTTTTCGTTGAGCGTCGTATCTTGTTTGGTCTGTTTCATGATTTCCCTCCCAGCATAGAATAGAGCGCGGAGAACCGCTCCGCATGGGCGCAGGCGATGCGTTCCATTTCCTGCGCGAGCGCGGCGTCGGTGAGGGTGTGGGCGTAAATACGCGCCTTTTTGCACGCCATTTCCTCCGCCGTGAGAACGTGCGAGAGCACGTCAAGATCTTTGGCTGTCAAATTGGTCATAAAAAACCTCCTTGCGTTTAGATTGCGCAAAGGAGGAACTTTTATTCTCCGTCGGGAGGATTTTTCTTTGAAAAATAATCGCAGCGGCTTTTAATGGGGCAATTTCCGCAATCCGGCTTTTGAGACTTGCAGATTTTTCTCCCATGCCAGATGAGAAGATGGTGCGCCTTCGACCATTTTTCCTGGGGGATCGCCCGCATGAGCCCTTCTTCGACCTTTTCGGGCGTCTTGCCCACGGCAAGGCCGGTGCGGTTGGCGACCCGGAACACATGGGTATCGACGGCGATCGCGTCTCCCCCGAAGGCGACCGCATAGACGACGTTCGCCGTCTTTCTGCCGACGCCCGCAAGCGTTCGGAGACTTTCAAGATCCCTTGGCACTTCCCCGCCGAATTTTTCGAGGATGTCCCTGGACGCGGAGAGGATGTGCGCCGCCTTGTTATGGTAAAACCCGCACGAATAGATGTATCCTTCGAGCTCTTCCGGTGAGAGGAGCAGCATGGTTTTCGGCGTGTTGTGCCGCTCAAAGAGCTTTGCCGTGACCTTGTTCACCCGCTCGTCGGTGCACTGCGCCGAAAGGATGACCGCGACGAGCAGTTCATATGCGCTCCCGTACACGAGCGCGGGTTTCGCGTCGGGATAGAGCGCCTCGAGTTCCCGGATGATAAATTCGCTTTTCGTCATAAGAGAATTGTAGCATATTTTTCCCCGAAAAGCAACCTCCTGCGCTAACGATAGGAAAAAACACTGCCGCGCCTTACCATAAATCCCGAAAATGAGGAGTACGGCCTTTGGGTCAGGCAAATTTTGGCGCGGCTCAAAAAGGCGTCCTCGAACTTTGCCGAAATACCGCAGCCGACGCCCGCCTCCTTGGGCGTGTTGACCGCCTGCGCCGGCACGCCGCTCGCTTTCAGAGCGGAGATGTATTCGAGCGCCTGCGCCCGAGAGCGAAAAACTGCCAACATTGTCATGATTTTTCTCCTGCCTTCGTATAATTATAACGCTATGATTTATCTTGATAATGCCGCGACGGGCGGTTTCAAGCCCGAGCAGGTCCAAAACGCCGCGGCGGCGGCGCTCAAAAACTGCGCCAACCCCGGCCGAAGCGGGCACCGGCTCTCCCTCGCCTGCGCCGAGCGGGTGCTTGCCTGCCGCGAACTTCTCTCCGATCTCTTCGGCGGCTACGGCTATGAGCGCGTGGTCTTTACGAGAAGCTGCACCGAGGCGCTCAACGTCGCGCTCTTCGGGCTTCTCTCGCAGGGCGATCACGTCGTCACGACCTGTCTTGAACACAACTCCGTGCTGCGGCCCTTGGAAGAGCTGAAACGCCGGGGCGTGATCGAATACGACGTCGTTCCGCTCGAAAACGGAAAGATCGTGCCCGAAACGCTCGCCTCCTTCGTGAAAGAAAACACCCGCCTTTGTGCGGTGACGACCGCCTCCAACGTGACGGGCGAAGCGCCCGACCTTTCCGCGATCCGCCACCTTCTGCCCGCAAGGGTGCTGCTCGTTGCGGACGGCGCGCAGGGCGCGGGACATCTCCCGATCCATATGCAGAAGCAGGGGATCGACGCGCTCGCGATCGCGGGGCACAAGGGGCTTTTTGCGATGCAGGGCGCCGCAGCGCTGCTCTTTTCGGAACGAACGGCTCCCCGTCCCCTCCTCTTCGGCGGAACGGGCAGCGAAAGTTTCAATCTCTCCATGCCCGAATTTTATCCCGACCGTCTCGAAGCGGGCACCCTCTCCTATCCGGCGATCGCGACCCTTTTCGAGGGCGCGCTGTACGTCAAGGCAAAGCGGAAGGAGCATTTCGACCGGCTGTTCGAGCTGACCGCCGCCCTCCATGCCGCCCTCTTTTCCATGCCGCAGTACAAGGCCTACTTTTCCCCGAACGGCTGCGGGATCGCCGCCTTTGCTCACCGCGACGTCCCTTCGGAGGAAGCGGCCGGGATCCTGTCCGAAAAATTCGACATTGCCGTGCGCGGGGGACTGCACTGTGCGCCGCTCGTCCACAAGGCGCTTTCGACCTTCCCCGACGGGCTTATCCGCGCCTCTTTCTCGGCCGATCAGACGTTGCGCGACGTCGAAGCCCTCGTCCGCGCCCTGCGGCAGATCTGAAAAATCTCAAACTCATATATTTTTGAGCTGCAAGATCAACTTTTGCAGCTTTTTTCGTTTCGCCCCGTCGAGCATGGGCGCAAACCGGCGGTAAAAATCGTCGATCTGCTCGTTCGTGAGTGTTCCGTTCCTCTTCTGCTCCGCGGCGCGGGAAAAAATGTCGCGTACCAGCTCGTTTTCATTCTTTCCGTTATATTTCTGCGCCAGATCTCTCGCCTCTTTTTCCCAATCGGGGGACGTCCCCCCTTCCGCTTTTGCCGCATAACTGAAAAAATCGTCCATAGTTACCTCTCGCCCTCATTCTATGTCGAAGAACGTGAAATCCGTTCGCCGCATACCATGAAATTATGGAACTCTTTCTCGTTTTGACCCTTCTCATGCTCTCCGAAAAAAATCCGGAACTCAAAAGCGCCCTGCAAAGCGTCGTCAAATTTTACCGCGAGAACCGCGAGCTGCTTCTCTCGGTCTCGGGAAACCTCGCGCCCGCCCCTTTGCCTCGGGAAGAGCCCGCCGCTCCGCCCGCGCAGGGCAGGACGGAGGAGCCTCCGAAGAACTCTCCCTTGGAGGGCGAAGGAAGTTTGAAACTCATCGAAGAATTTTTGAAACGCCAAAAATTGTGACGTTTCCGGCGCCTTCAAGATCGTCCGATTTTTTCTTTCACAGCTCTTGACAAATCCGGCGGAAAATGGTAGAATCATAATTGAAAATTTTTTCAAAAGGAGATCACCGTGAAACCTATTTATTTTCCCGAACCTTTCCGGATCAAGAGCGTAGAGCCCTTGAAAATGCTCACCAGGCAAGAGCGTGAAAAGAAGATCGCCGAAGCGAATTACAACGTCTTTTATCTCGCTTCGCGCGACGTATACATCGACCTTCTGACCGACAGCGGCACCAACGCCATGAGCACCAACCAATGGGCGGGCGTCATGGTCGGCGACGAATCGTACGCCGGCGCGGAATGCTACTATCACGTGCAGGAGAATGCGCAGAAGATCTTCGGAATGCCCTATATCCAGCTGGTCCATCAGGGCAGAGCGGCGGAAAAAGTTCTGCTGCCCATCCTGCTTCAGGGCAAGAAATACGCGATCGCGAACATGCACTTCGACACGACCCGCGCCCACGTCGAACTTTCGGGTGCGCGCGCGATCGACTGCGTTGTCCCCGAAGCGCTCGACACGACGAAGTACTATGACTTCAAGGGCAACATGGACTGCGACCGTCTTGAACAGTACATCAAAGAGCTCGGCGCGGACAACATTGGCGTCATCATCATGACGATCACGAACAACTCGGCAGGCGGGCAGCCCGTTTCGATCGAGAATATCCGCAAGACGCGGGCAATCGCAAAGAAGCACGGGATCAAATTCATGATCGACGCGGCGCGCTATGCGGAGAACGCGTACTTTGTCAAGCAGCGCGAAAAAGAATTTCAGAACAAAACCATCCAGGAGATCATTGCGGCGGAATTCGAGGGCGCGGACTGCTTCACGATGAGCGCGAAGAAGGACGCCATCGTCAACATGGGCGGGCTCATCGGCTGCCGCGACAAGGCGCTCTTTGAACTCATCAAGCAGAGATGTATCTCCTTCGAGGGCTTTATCACCTACGGCGGCATGTCGGGACGCGACATCGAGGCCTTGGCGGTCGGGCTCGAAGAGGGCACGAGCGAGGACTATCTGAAATACCGGATCGGGCAAATGCAGTATCTTGCGGGACGGCTCGAAGAGGCGGGCATTCCCTTCCAGAGCCCCGTCGGCGGGCATGCGGTGTTTGTGGACGCGAAGAAGCTCTTGCCGCACATCCCCTACTATGAATTCCCCGCGCAGGCTCTGTGCATTGAGCTCTATAAAGAGGCGGGGATCCGCGCCTGCGACATTGGCTCGTACATGCTCGGGAACGATCCGGACACGGGCAAGCAGCTGGAAGCGGACTTTGAGTTCTCCCGTCTTGCGATCCCGCGCCGTGTCTACACGCAGTCGCACCTTGACGTCATTGCGGACGCGCTCATCAACATCAAGGAACGCGCTTCGACCATCAAGGGCTACAAGATTGTGGAAGAGCCGCCGATTTTGAGGCACTTCACGGCAAAGCTCAAACCGATTTCGTAATAAAAGATTTCGCCCGACCGTTTCGGTCGGGTGATTTTTTTTGCGCTTGGCGCGAGATTTCAGTCGCGGCTTGCTCGGCCGTTTCGGTTGGGCGATTTTTTGTGAGATTTCCGGCGCAAAAGTTTAGCTTTCGCGGCGCCCGCCCGCCATTACATATGTTTGAGCGCGCGAAAACACGCAAAAAAGCGCTATCTCCCTCCGCCGCGGCTTGCTCGGCCGCCCGGTCGGGCAATTTTTTCGCGCCACGCACAAAATCTGTCTACCGTTAGCTCGGCCGCCCCGAAACAAAATTGGCGGTATCGGCAATAAAAAACGCCCGAGGCGGAACGCCTCGGGCGGTAGTTCATCTGATTTTTACGTTACTGCTCGTCTCCGAAGACGGGAAGATAGTCGCCACGGAGCATCGAAATTGCAAGACCGTCCTTCTTCTCGCCGGACTTGATACTGTACTGTGCGACAAGCTGGTTCAAGTATCCCGCCATCACCTCTGACGCAACATTAGGATCGCGCTGACGGGAAGGATCCTGCGAATCCACATACGCACCGTTATGCCTTGCTGCCACGACCCCTTCTTTATCAATGACAAACGCGAAGGGATATCCGGTCACATTTGCCACATCGCCGATGTACTGTTCGATCCCCGACGCGCTCGTGCCGAGGGGCTGCCCGCCGTCGTACACGACGTCATATACCATCTTCAGTTCATCGCGATATTTCTTCACCGCTTCCTCGTTCGGGTTTTGAGAGCTTCTCTTGTCGGCGATCGCGATGAATGCGACCTTATCCTTCCAAGTTTCATAGAGTAGGTTCATCGCTTGGAACGTGACATCACACCATCCACAGTGAATGTAGAAGATATCAATGTAAACGAAGTCATGCGTTTTCAGAAGTTCCGAAAGTTTAAGCTCCTTACCGTCGATCGTCTTATAGGTGAAATCGTTGACCACAGTGCCGACGGACATGCTGCCCGGAACATCGTTTGCCGCTCTCACCGAACCCGTCAGATAGACCGCCGCATAGGGATCTGCGGGAGAGATCTCGACATTTTCCGGTGCGGTGTAGCCCTTCGGAAGGTTTTCGACCTTGACCGTGTAGGTTTCGTTTTCATGGATCTCGATCTCCGCCTTCAAAAGGCCGCCCGTGATCGAGCCGTACTGCCCGGAAGCGAGCACCTTGTCGCCGTTCATGATGGAGATCTTGAGGGAGGTGCCGGTGTACTTCTGCCCATTGTTGCGGAAGAGCTGGACCTGGAATTCGATCTTCTGCCCGTCAACGAGCTTTGCAAGCACCTCGGTACGATCATCATCACCGCGCGTGCAGTGCACTGTCCTTGAGCCCTCCTCCTGGAAGGTGGGATATTTAGTTATATTGATCTCATAATCATGTCCGAGTGCAGGCGTCTCGATCGTATCCTCTTCGCCGCAATTCGTGCAGACGAGCGTCTTGACGCCCTTCTGGGTGCAGGTCGCCTTGACTTCGCTGCCCTTGGGCGCCCAGTTATGATCGAGCTTTGCGGGATGTTCTTCGACGATCTCCCCGCATTCCGTGCACTGCTTTTTGATATAGCCCTCTGCCTTGCAGGTCGCCGGTCTGTTTTCGAGCGGTTCGCCGAAGGTGTGGGGGGTCTTTTCGACGGTTCTCGTCTCTTCCTTGCCGCAGCCCTTGCAGACAAAGACAGACTGACCTTCCTGCTTGCAAGTTGCGGCCGTGATCACCTGCTTGACCTCGAATTCGTGCTCTCTCGGTTCGGCTTTGATCTCGTCGTTGGTGTTCCCGCAGACCGTGCAGGTGCGCAGCATGACGCCGCCCTGGGTGCAATCGGTCGACGTGAACACGCCGTTATCATAGCTGTGGCCGGGCGCGTTCAGCGGCAAGGTCTCCTCGAAACTGCAATTCGGGTCGATACAGGAATGCTTTTGCAAGCCGTCCTCGGTGCAAGTTGCGGGGGTCAAGATCGTCCATTCGCCGAAGATGTGATCATGATCGAGAACCTTGTCGCAACCTGCGAATGCAACGCCCGCGGTGACCATCATTGCCGCCGCTGCCATGACCAGCAAAAGGCGCAGACTCTTTTTCATAATAGGTTTCCTCCTTTCCTTTTTCGAAATTTTTTCCTCCTCCGCGATTGGAAGAGGGATCCGGGAGAGTTTCCCGGCTGCGCAATGCGCAAAGTTGCAAGAGTTTCCGAGCGTCAAGGTAAACCCGACGCTTTTCCATATTTTATTATAACGAAATTTATCTGTCTTGTCAATCCATAAGCGCGAGTTTTCATAATATTTTCACAAAGTTTCAAAAAGCAAATTTTGCCTTTGCGAGCGCGCCGTGATTTTTTTAATTTTTGCGCGAACTTTCCTCAGGGGCCAGGGCTGCCCGCAGGGTCGAGGCCGCATGCCCTGGCCTGCGGGGGGGTGAGGCTGCCCTTGGCCGCAGGCCGCCCGCCCTTGGACGCCGTGGCCCAGGCCGCATACAGGGGTTTTCAAGGCTACCGCGGGGGGGCCAAAAATTTTCTTTTGGTTTGCGCCGTCCACTCTGGCCGCCGTTGCCCGAGGCCGCATGCCCCTTGGCCGCGGTTTTTCTTGGACCGCAGCGGGAACCTGCCTTTTGCTTTGTCTTTTGTGGCGGAACTTTCGCCGTTCCTGCGCAACTTTCGCGGACCGCCCACCCTGGGTCTGAAATTTGCCCAAAAGAAAAGCGCCGCCGAGGACTCGGCGGCGCTGCTCTTCGAGAAATTATTCTTCCGGTTCTACATAGTTTTGGACATCGTCTACATTATCTTCAAAGAATTTGTAGCCCTTCCCAAAATGTTTATCGAATGTTTCTTTGTCTGTGCCGGTAAGTTTATCATATTCCTCTTTCAATGCCTTCTGTGCCTGAACGAATGCGCTCTTGTAATCCAAGCCGGACTCATTCGACCCGTCGTGATCGGTGTACCAAAGAATGTAGGCAGTCTCCGTCTTGAAGATCTGAGAAACGGCGTCCTTCATGGTGTTCATGCCAGACGCGCTGGTCCCAAAGTAGGTCTGCACACCGCCCGCAAAGAGATCCATGCTGTCAAACATCATCAGATAGCTCACTCTCGTCTCGATATCCAAATCGAAATAGATGTCGATCGCCTTGAGAATGGATTCCTTGTTGAACTCCTCGGAACGGTCGTCCTGCTGCGTCAGGTTGTAGAACTGATTGATGATCGCCGAGTAGCCTTCGACCAAGAGCTTGTCAAAGCCCGCGCCGAAATATCCGTCCATGAGCATGGTGTGAATATCGTCGATCTCCTGCGACAACAGGGTCATGTACGCGCTGCGCGCGTTCGAGAACGCATAGTCGATCGAGCAAGGAATTTCAAATCCGGTGATCGTCGTCTCTTCATAGCTGAACTTGTTGCGAACATTTTCAGGAGCATTCGCAAAAATGTCGTCGACGATCGCGGTCGCGCGCTCGAAGGAAGCCGCGAGAGCGGGGAAGAGTGCAAACGGATTCGACTCCATGGACCCGCCCTGACTCTGCTGGATCATTCTCATGATCGTGTCCATCGCCGCGAGCGTGGTGTCAACCAACCCCTTCACTTCGTCGATCTCATCCTGCCATTCGCCGTAATCGCTGTAACCCCTTCCTTCGTAGATCGAAAGATAATTCTGGTAATACTTTCCGACGTACTGATCGAATGCCGACTTTTCTTCGGCGCTCATCAAGGCATAGGTCGTCTTGGCGTTCTCCATGTTTTCCTTAAAGCCGTCCAGGAACTCCTCATCATCGTAATGGCTCGCATAATCCTCCACCGCGAGCATGAGATACTGGAAACCCGCATATGCGTTACCGGGCAGCAAGTCGCCGTAATAATCGGCAATGAGCTTGACAAAGTAAACATAGATCTCCGAGAAACTCATGAGATACCGCGGCTGGCCCGTCGTCACATAGAAGAGATCCATCGAAGAAAGGAAACTTCTCTGGCGGCTCGGCGTCATGTTCATGAACTCCGTAAAGACCGCCTCGATATCCTTCGAATAATCGGCCGTCGCGCCGTACCCGGGATCCGTCATGTTCTTTTCCACGATCTTCATGTAGTTTTCCCAAAGTTTGTCGACCTGGGGATCGTGGTAATAGCTGTCGCGGAGCTGGACATAGCCGACAGATTGGATCCGCCCCTGCTTGGTCATGTTGTTGCCCTTCATATTAAGCAAGGATCCGCCGAGCTGGAATTGGATATAGAGATCTTTGCAGAGCTGATCGTCGGATTTTTCGATTTTATCCACGATCTCATACGCCTTGTCGTAATAATAGAAGAAAGTCGTGTTGTCGACGGGGACCGCGTCCTTGCCCTGGTTGACCGTCGCGATAACGTTCGTGATCTGCGACCAGACGGTATACGCGTTCATGTAGGCGATCCAATAATCCTCCAAAAGCCCGGGAAGCACGAAGTTCGGAAGAGTGCCGAGCTTCTGCACGTCCGTCTGATCTGCCCCTTCGCCTGCCTCCAATACTTTATGCAAATAATAGTAGTAGATGATGTCATAGAGATCTTTCTTCTCGCGCCAGTTGTTGACTGTCTTGAAATACTCTCTGTCGGACGGGACCTGACCGGTGAAAAGACCGCTCTGCGCCGTTCCGTAAAGGATATCATAAGCCTTGTCAATACTTTCCGCTTTGCTCTTCAAATACTCAAGGTCATACTGTTCCCCTTCCTTTGCAGACCCTTCTTCCGGTTTAACATCCTGCATAGACTCGTAAAGGTTCTTCATCACGGGGATGAACAGGGTGACTTTTTCAAGCTCGGTCGGCAGACAAACGCTGTCGAGATAAGCGCCGATACTCTGTCCGTTGATGAATCTGTAATTATAGAACGCAAGCAGGAAGTTCATGAGATCTTCGGACAGCTTATAGAGCTCGTTCTCGGGATTGATCTTTCCGTCTGCGCCCGCAAGTTTTGCAAGATCCGCTTCCGCCTCTTCCACACTTGCGAAGGAAGGCACAAGGGTGCTGTTCTTGACCGTGAAATGATATTCCTTCAGCGCATTGTCCCAGACTCTCTTTTCGTAGATCGCCGCATAGCGCGCCAGGGAGCAGAACTCCTCCTGCGAGACGAACTGTTGTCTTGCCTCGCTCAGAGTGAGGAACAGATCCGCCATTTCGCGCGCAAGTTTGCCGTCCTCATCGGAAACGGTGGGAGCGCCCGACGCCCAGCTGTGCGTTTCATTCAGCTCTTTCGCTCTGAGTTTGACGAGCGAAACGTCGCTGAACGTGATCTCGATGGTGTAAGTAAACTTGTACCCCGCATAGTTGATGGTGAGATCTTCCGAAACGGGGGTCTCCATGTTTTCGACTTTCGCGACGCCCATATCGAAGCCCGTGATCATCTCGGGCGTGATCTGAACGGTGCGCGTCAGTTCTTTATTGGCGCTCTCGAGCGTAAAATAGCCGCCCGAAGTGTTCACTTCGAGTTCATGGCTCTCATAAGCGATCTTGGTGGGACGGTGAAGTTCCCCCTTGCCGCCATTGTTTGCAACTTCATAGATGTTGACGTCGATCTCCCCCGTAAACGGTTCGATGCCCTCTTCCTTCATCTCCTCGCTCTGATAGGTCGCCTTCACCTTTATGGGCGAAGCCGGCTTGGAGGAATCGAAACCTTCGATCTTCAGATTGGGATCGTCGCTGTTGACAACGGTCGAACTGCCGTTATCATTGTTGATTTTCAACTTGGCTTTTCCCGCTTCGAACGGTTCCCCGACAAAATAATTGAAGCCGTTTGCTTCCATTCTCGGAACGACTTCGATCGTGTACGTCGTGCTCGCCCCCATGTAGGTGATCGTCAGCGTCTGTTTGCCAACCGTGTTCTTGTCGTAGCCGCTGATCTCCACTGCGGGATCGCTGAAAGGCACAGCCTCGGAACCGCCGGAAGCCAGGATCGCCCCTTTCGATCTGTTCAGCTCTGTGCCGACCACATAGGTCGTCTGAGGCTGCTCGCTGTTCCTGTCGATTTTGATCTCCTCGACGCTGCCACATGCTGTGACGGCGAAAACCGCCGTCACAAGCATGAACAGAATCAAAGCCAATTTGGAAAGTTTTTTCATCTTTTTCCTCATGATTTTAATTTATTCTCCCCCTTTTACCGGGGCTTGGAGTTAGATCGCGTCCCAAACCGCATAGAGCGTCGAGCCGATCGGCGCACCCGCGATGAATGCGGGCTCTTCCAGAACTGCGCCCGTATCGGGATCGGTCGCCTTGGGCGGTCTCGTGCCGTTCATGACGACGCCGCCGTCAAATTCGGGATCGGTACCGGAAACGGTCGTCCAACCCGCAAACTTGAAGCCTTCGCGGTAAGGATCTCCCAGCCGCGTGGAGAATGCCACTCTGTCGTTGACGATCAGGCTGCAATTCTCAACCGACTTGACAAACGAGACGACATAATCGCCCTTCGTCGAAAGACGCGCGTTCCAGATGATCGGACGGAACGAGGAGTTCCACAGTCTCGCCCAGCCCTCGGGCGCTTCGGACGCGTCCGTATAGATCGTCAGCTCTCTGCAGTCGTAGAACACGTGGTTGCCGATCACATCGACGTCCTTGCTCAGGACAAGGCTTTGAAGTCCCTGGCAATGTCTGAACGCCTGCATTTCGATCGTCTTGAGGTTCCCGGGAAGCGCCAGCGACTTCAACGCAAGGTTTGCATAGAAGGCATGGTCTTCGATGGTCTCCAATCCGCTGCCGAGTGTCAGAGTTTCCAGAACGTTGCACCAATAGAACGCATGGTCTCTGATGACCGTCGTCGTGTCGGGAATGTGCATCGTCGTCAGGGCGTAGCACTGAGAGAAGGCATAGGGGCCGATCTCCTTCACGCCGCCGAGATTTGCCGTCACAAGGCCGTAGCACTTCTCGAAGCAGTACGAACCGATCGTCTCGACCGAGTCCGGAAGGGTGAATTCATCAATACTGTTGCAGCCGTTGAACGCCTTGTCGCCGATCGTTTTCAAATGTGCGTTTTCAAGCGCAAATTCCAGATGGAAGATACCGGAGTCCGCAAGGAAGGCGTTGTTCCCGATCTCCTCGACGGACGCGGAGATCCTGACGGTGTTGAAGCCCGTCGAGCTTCCCGCGACCATGCCCAAGGAGCTGCACTTATAGAAGGCGCTGCGGCCGATCGTCTTGACGGAATCCGGAATGTTGATGACATTAGCTTCAAGCGTCAGCTGATCATCGCCGAGTCTTGCAAGGACCGGGCACTGATAGAAGCAGAAATCGGGGATCGCCTCGAGTCCCTTCGGGAGCACGACCGACTCCAGAATGTCGTTCTTGTAGAACGCCGCATAGCCGATCGTCTTGACGCTGTCGGGGATCACGACCTGCGAAATGGTTTCATTATCGTTGAAAGCATAGTTCGCGATGCCGACTGTCCCCTCTTTGATGTAGAGCATGATCCTGCCGCCGCTGCCGCCGCCGGCGAGTTCTTCAATAAAGCCGACGACCCAACCGTCCGCATAGACGGTACCCGTCTGGAAGTCGATCGTTCCCTCGATCGCATAGGTGGAGTTGAAGAAGCCGCACCCCGTAAACGCCTGCGTTGCGATCGTCTGCAAGGAGCTGGGAAGATCGACACTTGTCAGCTGCTCGCAGTTTCTGAACGCGGAAACACCGATCGTTTCCAAGCCTTCGGGAAGGATCACTTGGGTCAACGCGGTGCAGCCGGAAAATGCTCTCTCGTCGATCGTTTTCAGATTTCCGCTCGTACCAAACTTGATCGAAGTCAAAAGACGCGCATTCGCAAAGGCGTTCGGTCCGATATATTCGAGCCCGTCGCCGAACGTGATGTTCGTCAAAACCAAACAGTTTCCGAACGCCGCGGAACCGATGTTTTTAACACCGCTGCCGAATTGAATGGAGGCAAGGCTCGCGAGCTGGAGACCGGCGCTGTTGTTGATATAAACAACAGAATTGGGAATGTTCAGACCTTGCAGATTATTGGAGCCGATCAGGGCATATTCCGCAATTCCGACAGTCTCCCCTTTGATTTCCATCGTCTGCGCCTCAAGGTTCGAGTTGGCGACGAGCCAAGTATCGATATAGACAGGACCCTCTTTTGCGTTCATCTGATCGTTGTAAAGTTTGGTGTCGACGAATGCCTGGTATGCCAGAAATTCAAGCCCGGAACCGATCTTGACGTCGTTCAGGCTCGCGCAAGACGCAAAGGCGCCCTGTGCGATCTGTTTTACGCAATCGGGGATCGTGATCTTCTGCAGTGCGGAATCGCTCATGAAAGCGGCGACTCCGATCGTCTGCACGCTCGTTCCGAGATCGATATCGGTAAGGTTGGTGCATTCCGAGAACGCTCTCTCGTCGATCGTTTCGAGCCCGCTGCCGAGCTTGAGGCTCGTCATGGCAGTGCAGCCGCCGAACGCGCTCTTCCCGATCGTCTTGACGCCGTCGCCGACCGTCGCGTCCATAGCCGAAATGCAGTGGTAGAACGCAAATTCGCCGATGCTTTCGACGTTATCGGGAATTTTGATACTGTCAAGTTCCTGGCAGTCCGAGAAAGCATATCTGCCGATCGTCTTCACGCTGTTGCCGATATTCACCTGCGTCAGAGCCGAGCAGTTCGCAAAGGTATAGTCGTTGATCGCGGGAAGGGTGCTGGGAAGGGTGACCGAAGTCAGCGCCCGGCACCGCTGGAAAGCATAGTTACCGATCGAATTGACCGACTCGGGAATGACGATGTTTTCCAAAGCCGCGCAGTTATAGAAGGCACGCGCGCCGATCGTCGTCACGCTCTCGGGGATCTCGATCGTCGCGATCCGCCCCGTATTCGCAAACGCGGAATCGGCAATCTTGGTGACGGGAAGCCCTCTGAACACGGGATCGATCACGATGTTCGCCGCCGTGATACTGCCCACGCCCGAAACTTCGAACTCTTTCCCGCCGTTGATGAGACGATGGGCGAGCCCGTCCTCCTTTTCCTTCGTGAATTCGACTTCCTCCGTCCACTGCGAGTTGCGGTTTTTCTTTCCGTCGCTCTCCGCGCGGACGCGCACGGTATAGGAGCCTTCGGGCAGGTGCTCGATGGACACAGAAGTCGTCCGGGTCGTGCTCTCCTCTCCGTTGATCTCGTACCGATAGCGGATCACTCCGTCAACGGGCGCCCAGGTGACCTCCTGCCGCACGATATCGACTTTCAGATTGAGGGGCACCCGAAGCCGGGGGCTGCAAGCCGAAAGCCCGATCGCGCCAAGGCAAACCATAAGGCATATTGAAATGTAAAGAATAAATTTTTTCATTGTTTCTTCCTTATTTTGAAATTGGGTAGTCTGGGTTTTTATCAATCCCGACCGCGCCCGGGACCGGAAGGCGAAACCTTCCGTCCCTTGAGCGGCGCCGGAGATCAATCCCTCGCCATAGCCCTCCTCGCCTTACGGTCACGCAAAACTTCATGCGGCCATTTCCACTTGAACTTGCGGACTGCAACATCGAGCAGGAAGAGAATCAAAGAGATAATGATAAATGCGAGACGGGGATCCCATTCTTTATGGAGATCTTCGAATCCGTCATAGACCGTTTCGACGTCCCTCGGATCCAGGAATGTCCCGTCGCCGTACTCGGCAATCCTCTGGAGAAGTTCCGCGCCTTCCGTCGCAGGATCCCGGAACACGTTGTATTCCTCCGAATATCCGAATACCCGATAACTCTCGAGGATCGCGTCGTAATCGGTGATATCATCGACGCTTGTGACGGTGCCGATATCGAGATCGCTGCTGACCCGCAAAATCGTCACCTTATGGATCCCGGGAACCTTGTTCTCGAAGGTGAAACGGTTTCCGCCCGCGGTTTCCTTGCTCAGATCGAATACCGTCGGAGGCGGGACTTCGAACGAGCCCTCCTCGGCGGGAGCTTCGACCACCGCGACGAGTTTCTTGCCCAATTCGATCTCGCCGAATACACTGACTTGCGTTCGGTAGTTGTCCTCGGTAAACTCGGCGTTGAGCGCCTGCGCGCGGATATTTGTCTTGGGCATCAGCGCCGACACGATATTGTTGATGATCGGCACGCCCGCTTCTTTACTATCCAAAAACTCCTGCGACCAATAGCCGTTCAGATCGCACATGAAACTTCCGACCATGCCTCTGCCGTACTCCCACTGCGCATAGAGCGGAACGAACTTGGCATTGAGCGGGACGACCACTTCGCCGCCACTCTTGGCTCTCGAGCCGAAGAAGCCGGTCATCGTGATCTCGTTGAGCATTTCCTGCGTGACGTCCGTACCCGTGATGGAAGTACGGGTGTTGATCTCGGGGCTGTATTTCTCCGACGCGTTCACGCCGGAAACTTCGGGCATTTCGATCTCTTCAAGCATCATCTGGGGAAGCTGATCGATCTTATTGAAGGGAACGCAATAAGCTCTGCCGCCCGTGAAATCGCAGAGGCTCTGAATATCCGCCGTCGGCTCCGCCGCGTCGCCGATCTGGACGACCGAGACGGTGATGTCCGCATTCGAGCTGCGCTCGAAAATGGACTTCCAGGACAGAGCTCCCTCATCGTTGGTATCGAAGAAGTCGTAGTGTCCACCATCGGAGATCAGGATGATGTGTCTTCTTTCCACGCTCGTCAGGGAGCTGAGGGCAAGGCAGGCGCGGTCCAGCGCGGGATAGTACATCGTGCTGCCGTTTGCTTCCTTGGTCGCTTCGTTGATCGCCGCGCGGATCCTGTTCTTCTGGGTGCAAGGCGTCATATCGAGTGCCGTCGTATAGGATTCCCGAAGGCCCATGATGCCGACCCAGTCTCTCTGGTTGAGCGCGTCAACGCAGGCAAGCGCACCGGCGCCCGCGACTTCGAGCGGCGTACCCGCCGACGTACCGCCCTGCGCCATGGAACCGGATTGGTCGAGGATGATCGCGATCGCGATCGGCGGAGTATAGTCGATCGCCTCGACGGGAAGCATTCTCTGATAGGTCGAATCCTTCATGTCCTCATGGTCGTAGGAATGCGGCTTCGGCACGCTCTGGCCGTCCACCGTCTCCATCACGACCTGGCCGCTGGAATCGCGTTCCTGGCCGCCGATGGTAAGGACACCGCCGCCATAGGTGTAAGCATAGTTGTTGAGGTTGAGCTCAAAGGCAACGTCGATCTGCCCCATGTCCTCGTGCGAGATGTTGACGAGAATGATCTGGTCATACGCTCTCATTTCTTCCACCGACTTGGGGATACTGTCGAAATCGGAGAAGCGTGCCACCGTCACGTCGTAATAGTTGCTCTCATCTGCCTTTTTGTCGAGAATGGGGACAAGTTGTTCCGACTCGTCGTCATAGCGCTCGATCACGAGCACCTTGTTGAATTCAATGAGGTCGTAGTACGCGTAATAAGTATTGTTCTCGGAGATCGTGTCGTCCTCGCTCGTGATACGGAACGAGAGCTCATGATGTCCGGGCGTGTTGAACGCATAGGAAAATCTCACGGTGTTCATGCCGCTGATGACGTTGACCGTCTGGGAAGGGAGATCTTTCTGCGCGCTCCCGTCGTCATCGGTCCCGTCCACAACGATCGATCCTTGGAAATCCGATTGAATCGCGATCTCCATGTCAAAGTTTTCGCTCACCGCAAGGTTCTGTTCGGGGAACGTCACGCCCACGATCCGCGCTTCATCCCGGAACTCGCTCGAGAACTGGACGGTATCGACGCGGATCCCGTCGGAGTTGATCGCTCTCACGAGCGTCAACGCGTCCTGGTCGGTCTGCAAACCGTCGCTGATCAGAAGGATCTTCGCCGTCTTTGCCGTATCCTCGTTCGAGATCAAGCCTTCCGCGCTGCTCTTCGTCGTCGGGTTCCAGGCATATTCGAGCGCGGCACGGATATCTGTCGCGGTCGTATCGGGATCGTCCGAGAAATCCAGACGGTCGAGAACGGTATCCGCGTCGTAATCTCCCATCGCAAGGACAGTCTCCTGATCGTAACCGAACTTGACCACGGCGATCTTACTGATATTGTCGTTCGCTTCGACGACGTTATAGATAAAGTTTGCTTTTTCCGCACGCGCCTCTTCATCGTCATTGCTGTAAGAGGTATCCACCAGAATGACAAGTTCGTTCTTCTCATTCCGCATATCGTAGGAGAATTTCATTCCCGACAATACGCTGATGCAGAGTACCATGATGATCACATGCAAAACGATCGAAACGATACGGTTTCTCGTCTTTCTGTATCTCTTCGCCATTCTGAAATACGGAAAGAAGGTGAGAAATAATGCGGGGATCAACAAAAGCAACAGCCAGGGGCTGATCAAAAATTCTACTTTGAAGTTCGTCATAACTCCCTCCTATCAATAGTTTTCTCTCGTCTGCAGCCACCACTCGACAAAGAGCAATGCCACAAGTGCCGCCGCAAAGTAAACGAGAAGGTCGTCGCCGCTGTTCCTTTCGTTCGTGCCGTTTTCGATCTCCGTGTGGACCTCGCCCTCATGGAAAATATTGCTTTCCGCAGTCGAGATCTTGACAAAGACCTTTCTTTCTTCGTTGTCCTCATCGAAGATCGCGCCGAGCACCGTAAAGGTGTACGTGCCGCGCTCCGTGAGTTTGATCTGGGTCGGGAATTCCTTATAGTCGCCCGTGCCGGGTTGCCCCGTCGCCGGGTCGATGGGAGGCTGGTTCATGCTGTCTCTCACCGAAAGCGTGGGACCCTTGCAGTTCAGGGTAACGGTATCGCCGATCTCATAGAGGTAGCTCGTGACCGTCAAAGGCATGTAATGGTTGATCATGTTATAGAGCAGGATCATGAAGTCCCACTCGACGGACATGCTCGACATGTTGATGTTGAACGGCATCACGACCACTTTCGTGTCCTCGGTATTCATCGAAAGAAGGACCGGGTCGCCGCCGCAATACAGGAGCGGGTCAAATTCGCCGATGTTGACGACTTTGGTATACTCGCTCAGGCCGAAACGGTCGGGCTGGATATACTGCGTGAGCGGACTCGGATCGCCGCTTTCAAGATAGGTGAATTCCGGAAGCGTCACCTTCTCGTTGATCTCGATGTCGCAGAGATTGTTGATCGACTTATCGGGATCGCAGAAGATGACGACACCGTCCTTGGGCAAACCGTTGGATTTGACGACCGCCGGGATCCCGTGCTCGAACACGTAGAAGTCATAGCCCTCGATCGCAACACTAGACTCGTCCGTTACCTGCGTAAAGACGATATCGCGCGTGTCTCTCATGACGTTTTGCAGAACGTGGAAACCGACATAATAGAAGGAGTTCGCGTCTGTCGTATAATACTGGATCCTGATCTCGTCTCTCTGGCCGCCGTAAACGTAGAGGGAGTCGTCCTCCGGGAAGGAATCGTAAGTATCGCGGAACTCGACTCTGACTTCCTCATAAGACGCAAAGAGGTTGGTAGAGCTTCCGCCGATCTCCGCATCCGTCGCACGGACGGTGAGCGTCTGGACGTCCTCCCACCAGTCCCCTTCCACGGAAGGCTGGGGGTTGAAAACGACCTGTTTGTAAAGAGTGGGCAAATTCGAAACGTTGCCGTTCCCGTCGTCTGCGCCGATGACCGTGATCTCGAGGGTACGCTCTCTCGTCGCGCCCGCCGCTTCCGAACCGTAGCAGGCGACTTCGATGTTGAACACGTACTCGTTCTCTTCGAGCGTGGGCGTACAGCTCAGAACCGCAACGTTGAACTCCGCCGAGTTATCCGAAAGATTGATGAATTCGGCATCGCCGCCCCCATAGTACTTCGTGCCCGAGTAAACGCGGACGCGCGCCTGGGGGTTGATGTCGACCTGTCTGCGGGCCAGCATCATCGCGGCCTCCATATCGCAGTGACCGAAGGTGCATTCCAGTCCGCCGAGCGTCATTTCAAGCTCATTGTAACCTTCCTGTCCGCGGACGCCCGTCAAAAGAAGTCTGGGCTCTTCGTCCGCAAGGATGACGGTGACTGCGCCGTCTCTTTCCAACATGACATCCCTTGCGACCGTCAGCGTATCCTCGATCGCCCTGTCAAAGCGGGAAGAAGAATCGCTCGTCGCCCCCGAGTACACCGCATTCATGTTCGCGGACGCGTCGATGACCACGACCTCTTCCGTCCCGTAGCGGATATCCTCCGTCGTGGGGATATAGGGTTGCGCCAAAATGAAGGAACATGCCGTAATAATGAGGATCTGGCAGATCAAAAGCAGGATCTGTCTGAAACGGTTGATCGGGATCCTCTTCTTCTTATACCTCAAGCTCAGTTTCCAGATGAACGTACTGGAAACGATCTTCTGCTGAAAATTCGGCTTGAGAATATAAATAAGGACAAGGATCGCGATACCCAGAAGTCCCAAAAAGCCTAAAGCAGTAAGAAAATTCATGCCATGATACCTACCTTTAGAAGCTGTTCGAAAATCACTTTTTCGATGGGCTTATCGCTGGTCACGGAGATGAAATCCGCTCCGCGCGATGCGCAGAACTCCTTCAAAGAGCCGATGAAATCGTTCAAAGCGTCCTGATAAGCGGATTGCATGCTGCGCGTGATCCTCAGCTTCATGTTCTTCTCGTCCAAAAGGTCGAGCGACTCGGCGTCGATCAGGTTGACTCTTCCGCTGTAAGAAGGATCGGCTTCATCCGGAGACAGGATCTGCACGAGCAAGACCTGCCTTTTCTTGAAAACAAGATAATCCACCGCTTTTTTCCAATCGCGTTCATCAAAGAAATCGGAAATGATGACGGAAAGCCCATTGTTCGTCGAAGTATCCGGGCAACTCGTCACTGCGGTGCTGATGTGCGCTTCATCGTCGAAAGTAATATTTTCGAGCTGATTGACTGCTCTGAAGAATGTGTTTTTTCCGACGATCGTTCCGAGGGGGTCCTCGGCGCGGTCGCCTTTGATCTGTTTGAAGGTAACCTTATCCATGTTGTGCACGGCGAGGAAGCCGAGCGCCGCAGCAAAGGCAACGGCATAGGCTGCCTTTGTCGGATCGGCTTTCTCCATCGACGCAGAGCAGTCCAGAAAGATCTGTACCTGCATCTGCCGCTCGTCCGTGAACAGTTTCAGATAATATTTCTCCAAACGACCGTATAAGTTCCAGTCGATACGCCGGATATCGTCCCCGAGTTGGTATTCGCGGTAGTCGGCAAATTCAACCGTCTGACCGTAGGTCTTGACGAGATGTTTACCGCCGAAATAACCCGCAAGATCCGCTCTCAGATTCAACGCCAGAGTCTCCAAACGACTGAAAAAGTTATCGTTCAAATAAGAGACTTTCATTATTTCCTCCCGAAGAGTAGTATTTTGAAATTACTTCCTCCCGAGGAGGCCCTTCTTTGCTTTCTTTCCGTTTTCCTCCTGCGAATCCGCAGTATCATTCTCAGCCGGTGCGGCAGCAGGTCTTGCGGGCGCTTCGCTTGCCTTCACGGGATTGATCTTAAAGGTCTTGTTGAGTTCGTCGATGATCATGGAGATGATCTTATCGGCGGAAATACGCTCTGCGACCGCCTCGAAGTTCAGCTTGATACGGTGACGAAGAACGGGATATGCGAGCTCGTTGATATCGCTGTATGCGACGTTGTAGCGGCCCTTGAGGAGCGCCTTGACCTTCGCACAGGTGATGAGTGCCTGGCCTGCACGGGGGCTGGCGCCGAGACGGACGTATTTCTTTGCAACTTCCGTCGCGCATTCGCTGTCGGGGTGGGTCGCCGAGCAAAGCGTCATCGCATATTTCATGACCTCGGTCGCAACGGGGATCTGGTTCGCGGTCTTGCGCATTTCAAGCAGCTCTGCGCCGGAGCATGCCGCGTCCGCAACTTCGGCCATGGTCTTCTGCGTCATGTTGACGATTTCCATCAGCTCGTTGAGCGAGGGGTTGGTGACCAAAATTTTCAGCATGAAACGGTCCATCTGAGCCTCGGGAAGAGGATAGGTACCATCTTGCTCGATCGGGTTCTGCGTTGCAAGGACGAAGAACGGTTCCTGAAGGGGTCTGGACACGCCCATGACGGTGACGGTGTGTTCCTGCATGGCCTCGAGGAGTGCCGACTGGGTCTTGGGGGTCGCACGGTTGATTTCATCGGCAAGGATGATGTTGCTGAAAATAGGACCGGGCTGGAATTCGAATCTGGAGTTGCCGTCGTCGCCCTTGACGATGATGTTCGTACCGGTAACGTCGGCAGGCATCAGGTCGGGGGTGAACTGGATTCTCGAGAAGGGAAGGTTGAAGACGCGGCCGAGGGACCGGACAAGACGGGTCTTGCCGACGCCGGGGACACCTTCGAGCAGAACGTTACCGCCGGCGATCATCGCGATGATCGTGCCCTCGATGACGTCTTTCTGACCGATCATATCGCGCTCAACCTGCGTAAAGATGTTCTTGCATTTCTCGCTGAATTGTGCAATGTTTTGTTCGTTGATTTGTGCCATGGTTTTACTCCTCACTCCTGTGATTTTATTTTTTTAGATTTTTAAGTTTTTATTCTTGTTTTGAGTTTTGTGGTTACGTTTACGGTTTCAGCGTGTCGTAATAGCCGCCGATACTGTCTTTGAGATCGGGTGGCAGAGAGTCGTCGCCCGCCAGGTCCTCCATGTTGGTATCATAATCGAACTCCGTCGTATAGTCCGTCTCGCCGTCGATGATCGTGTTGTTATCATACATCTG
>CANRGG010000005.1 GCA_947630115.1 uncultured Clostridia bacterium | reverse complement strand
TGCAACTACAAGGACGGAACAATTCGCATCTCGTTAGAGGAAATCGAGCGTTCGGATTTGTTATCAAATGGTGTACCCGTCGGGGCTCGAACCCGAAGTCGACGGCGTCGGAGGCCGTAATGTTATCCAATTACACTACGGGTACATCTCAAAGTATTGCCATTATACCATAATTCCCGGAAAAATGCTTTATATTTTCGCGCGAATATGGTAAAATATAGGAAAATTTTTTTCGGGAGCGCTCTTTTATGCCTCAAAAGACGGTCGTCGTCGGCATGAGCGGCGGTGTGGACAGCTCCGTCGCCGCCCTCTTGCTCAAAAATCAAGGTTATCGCGTCGTCGGGCTCTTCATGAAAAATTGGGAGGAGTCGGACGAAAACGGCGCCTGTACCGCCGAGGAGGACTTCGAGGACGTCAAGCGCGTCTCGGGGCTTCTCAATATTCCCTATTATTCCGTCAATTTTTCCAAAGAGTACATGGAGCGCGTCTTTTCCTATTTCCTCGCCGAATACCGCGCGGGCAGAACCCCCAATCCCGACGTCCTCTGCAACCGCGAGATCAAATTCGGCCCCTTCAAACAGTATGCGAAGGCGCTCGGCGCCGATCTCATCGCGACGGGGCACTACTGCAAGATCTCGCATGAAAACGGGCTGCACCGCCTGCTCAAAGCGAAGGATCAGGGCAAGGATCAAACCTATTTTTTGAACCAGCTCACGCAGGAACAGCTCGACGGCGTGCTCTTTCCGCTCTCCGATCTCGAAAAGGGAGAAGTGCGCAAGATCGCCGAACAGAACGGCCTTTCCACTGCGCGCAAAAAGGATTCGACGGGCATTTGCTTCATCGGCGAACGCAACTTCCGCAAATTTTTGCGGGAGTATCTGCCCGCCCGCCCGGGAAAGATCCTCTCCCTCGAAGGGGAGGAGGTCGGCGAGCATTTGGGGCTCATGTATTATACCCTCGGACAGCGGCGCGGGCTGGAGCTCGGCGGCAAAAAGGGGGAGGAGGGCAGATGGTTCGTCGTGAAAAAAGATCTTGCAAACAACATTCTGTACGTCTCCCACGGGGACGAGACCCCTCTTTTTTCGAAGGGCTGCCGCGTCTCGGGCATGAACTTCATCCCCGCCCCGCCCGAAAAGCGGGAATTTTCCTGCACCGCGAAATTCCGCTACCGTCAGGAGGAACAGTCGGTCGAGGTCCGGTTAACGGAAAACGGCGGCGCCGAGATCTTTTTCGGCGAGCCGCAGCGCGCCGTCACGCCCGGGCAGTTCGCCGTGCTCTATGACGAGACCGCTTGCCTCGGGGGAGGAGTCATCGAGGAGACTTTCTGAAAAAACTTAACTGTGAAAAAGCCGGGCGGCGCGCCCCGTTCTTTCGGGGCGCGCCGCCTTTTCGGCTTTGAAGAGGTTTCAAGGCCTTTTTCAGGCGATGTATCCAGCGGTTTCCGTCGATCGCGGGAAATTCCCGGCATGCAGGTATAAATTTTCCGTCACAGGGGAATAACCTTCGGGAAAACAGATTCCGGGAGGTTTCTTATGAAAAAATTCGCTGCGATCATCGCCTTGCTGGCGGCAATCGCTGCGCTCGCGTTTGCATTCGGGGGGAATGCCGAAAAAGGGGAAACGGGTACGCAGAACGCCGCCTATCTCCGGATCCATATCCGCGCGGACTCCAACGAGGAAAAGGCGCAGGCGGTCAAATATCGGGTGCGGGACGAAGTGGTCTCCTTCCTCACCCCCATCGTGGCGGATTGCAAGACGAAGGAGGAGGCGATCGCACGGCTTCAGGAGGAGCTCGAAGGGGTGGAGCGCACGGCAGAGAGCGTCCTTGCCCGGAACGGATTTTCCTATGGCGCGCGGGCGAGCATCCGGAAAGAGCAGTTCCCGACGCGGGTCTATGATAACGTCACGCTCGGGGCGGGGGTCTATGATGCGCTCATTCTGGAACTTGGCTCCGGCAAGGGAGATAATTGGTGGTGCGTCGTCTATCCGCCGCTCTGCTTTGCGGGCGGGAACGGAAATTTCGTCTATAAGAGCAAGATCGCGGAGATCATCGAGAATTTTTTCTCATGATCCGCATGAAGTCCGCTCAGATTTTGCTGTATCCATAGGAATTGATGAGGGCGTCCACCTTCACCCCCTGTTTGCAAAGAGGACATTCTGCCGCGCGGAAGGAGCGGTAGCCCTCGATGTCCTCCACGCCGAACAGTTTGGCGACGGGCACGTTAAAGACCCAGAAATCGCCGCCGAAGATGGTCGCCGCGCCCGCGGGCCTGCCGCCGTAATAGCGAACTCCCTCCAGGGCGCTCGAAATGGTGAGCCCCGTCGTCGCGGTCGCCGTTAAGACGAGGACGCTCTTGTTTTTCACATAGGGCACGATGTTGTCGCGCAGGATCATTTTGTCGCTCGTGATCTCGGGAGAGACGACCGCAATGTCGCGGTTGAGATTGATCCCGGCATGGGTCAGCTCCGCCGCGAGGAAGGCGCCGATGAGCTTGGTGTGTTCGAGGGTGATGATGGTGTCGATGAGCACGCCGCGGAATTCCTCCGCAAACAGCTTCGCGCCCGCACGCGCCATATTCATCTCCGATTTGATCGCCGAAAGATCCATGCAGTGGCTCACATGGGAGTGCGTCGTCGCAAAGTGCCCCGAAAGAACGCTCATTTTGACCGCCGGGTTGCGTTTTGCCGTTAAAATTTTTTGTTCCATCATCTCTCTCCAATCATATTTTTTTCCATTATACTCAAAAAATACTATATTGTAAAGGGGGTCCGAAAAAATTTTTTCAAAAGCGGGAAATTTTTCGAAAAAGCGTTTAAGCGAGGGAAATTTACATTATATTAGGAATGGAACTTTGAAAAGAGGTCCAAAAAAGCAAGCGGGAAACAGAAAAGTGGAAAAGAAAAAGAACAAGCCGGCGCCCGAAACGCCGGAAAAAGCAGCCGCCGGGGAACCGGCGGAAGAGGCGCGGGAGCAGGCTCCCGGCCAAGCGAACGGCACAGAGGAAGCCCGGCCCCAAGCCGCGGACAATGCGGAAGGGGAGAAAAAGAGCGAAAAAAAGGAAAAGAGCGAGACGGAAGCGCTCAAAGCGGAGGCGGAGGACTACAAGCGCAAGTGGTATGCGGTGACGGCGGAGTACGAAAATTACCGCAAACGCACCGCGTCCGACAGCGCGCGCCGCTATGCGGAGGGCAGAGCGGACGTCGTGAAGGGGCTCTTCCCCATCGCCGACAATCTCGAAAGGGCGCTCGCGTCCTGTTCCGACGAAGCGACAAGGAAGGGGATCTCCATGGTCGTTGCGAGCTTTGAGGGCCTCCTCAAAGAGGAGCAGATCGAGCCGATCGATCCGCTCGGGCAGCCCTTCGACGCCGAGATGTGCGAAGCGATCCTTGCGCTCGACCCCGAAGAGGGGGAAAAGAGCGGGATCGTCAAGCAGGTCTACCGCAAAGGGTATTCCCGGAACGGCAAAGTGCTGCGGTATGCGCAGGTCGTCGTCACAAAGTGACCCCGCCGAACGCAAAAAAATCTCATCGAAAATAAAATAAATCGGAAGAATCGAAAGGAAGGAAAAATATTATGGCAAAGGTAATCGGAATCGATTTGGGTACAACCAATTCCTGCGTGGCGGTCATGGAGGGCGGCGAGCCCGTCGTCATCGCAAACGCGGAAGGCAGCAGGACGACCCCCTCGGTGGTGGCGTTCCAGAAGGACGGCTCGCGGGTCGTCGGGCAAGTCGCAAAGCGGCAGGCGGTCGCCAACCCCGACAAGACGGTCATCTCCATCAAGCGCAAGATGGGCTCGGATTATAAGGTCAAGATCGACGAAAAATCTTATTCGCCGCAGGAGATCTCGGCAATGATCCTCTCCAAGCTCAAAGCGGACGCGGAGGCATATCTTGGCGGCAAAGTGACGGACGCCGTCATCACCTGCCCCGCCTACTTTACCGACGCCCAGCGGCAGGCGACGAAGGACGCGGGCAAGATCGCGGGGCTCAACGTGCTCCGGATCATCAACGAGCCCACGGCGGCGGCGCTCTCCTACGGGCTCGACAAGGAGAAGGAGAACAGCAAGGTCATGATCTACGACCTCGGCGGCGGCACGTTCGACGTGAGCGTGCTCGAGATCTCCGACGGCGTGTTCGAAGTGCTGGCGACCAACGGCAACAACATGCTCGGCGGCGACGACTTCGACAAGCGTCTCATGGATTATATGGTGGACGAATTCAAGAAGAGCCACGGCGTCGATCTTTCCAAGGATAAAATGGCGATGCAGCGGCTGAAAGAGGCAGCGGAGAAGGCGAAGATCGAACTTTCCGGCATGAATTCGACATCCGTCTCCCTTCCCTTCATTTCGATGACGGACGCAGGTCCCGCCCATTTGGAGCTGGAAATCACCCGCCAGAAGTTTGAGGCGTTGATCTCCGATCTCGTCGAAAAGACGGCGGAACCCATGCGTCTTGCGATGAAGGACGCGGGACTCACCTATAACGACATCAACAAAGTCATCCTGGTCGGCGGCTCGACGAGAGTTCCCGCGGTCGTCGAAAAGGTCAAGCAGATCACGGGCAAGGAGCCCTTCAAGGGAGTCAATCCCGACGAATGCGTCGCGGTCGGCGCGGCGATCCAGGGCGGCGTTTTGACGGGCGAAGTCAAGGACGTGCTGCTGCTCGACGTCATGCCGCTCTCGCTCGGGATCGAGACCCTCGGCGGCGTGTTCACCCGTCTTATCGACCGCAACACGACGATCCCCGTCAAAAAGTCGCAGGTATTCTCGACGGCGGCGGACAACCAGACGAGCGTGGAGATCCACATTTTGCAGGGCGAGCGCGAATTCTGCCGCGACAACAAGACGATGGGCCGGTTTATGCTGACGGGCATTGCGCCCGCGCCGCGCGGGATCCCGCAGATCGAAGTCACCTTCGACGTCGACGCGAACGGCATCGTCCATGTCGAGGCGAAGGACCTCGGCACCGGCAAGAGCACCGACATCACGATCACCTCTTCCACCAATCTTTCGGAGGACGAGATCAACAAGGCGGTCAAAGAAGCCGAACAGTACGCCGAAGAGGACAAGAAGAGAAAGGAAAAGGTGGACGCGCGCAACAAGCTCGACGGCCTCATCTTCTCCATCGAGCAGACCGTGAAGGAGAGCGGCGACAAACTCTCCGAAGAGGATAAGGCCTCCCTTCAGAGCGCGGTGGACGAGGCGAAGAAGGAGCTTGAATCGGACGACGAGGCGCGTTTCAAGGCGGCGTTCGACGAGTTGAGCAATAAAGTCCAGCCCATTTTCGCGAAGCTCTACCAGCAGGCGCAAAACGGCGCAAACGGCGGCGCGCAGGGCGGCGATCCCACCCAAAGCGGAGGCGAGGAGTTCCATCAGTAACCGAAAATTCGCACCATTCGGGGCATAACGCCGGAAAGCGGCGCATAATCTCATGAAATTCTTTCCGTACAGGAAAGAATTTCGCAAATAAAAGGGAAACTTTTATGGCAGAAAAGAAAAATTACTATGAAATTCTCGGCGTTTCGAAGGACGCGAGCGAGGAGGAGATCAAGGCAGCTTACAAAAAGCTCGTCAAGCAGTACCACCCCGACCTTCATCCCAACGATAAACTTGCCGCCGAGAAATTCAAAGAGATAAACGAAGCGAACGAAGTGCTCTCCGACAAGCAGAAGCGCGCGGCCTACGACTATGAGCAGGCTCATCCCGGCATGGGCGGCTTCGGCGGCGGGGGCGGAGGCGGAGGCTTCTCGGGCGGCGGATTTTCGGGCTTCGGCGGGTTTGGCGACATTTTCGACAGCATTTTCCAGGGCTTCGGCGGGAGCGCGTCCGTCCAGCGCGACAACACGGGCGAGGACATCCGTCTCGAGATGAAGCTCTCCTTCATGGACGCGGCGAAGGGCTGCACCAAGGAGATCACCTATCTGCGCAACGAGCCCTGCGCTTCCTGCAAGGGGACGGGCGCGAAGGGGGGCACGGCGTTCAAGCCGTGCGCAAAATGCGGCGGCCGGGGGCAGGTGCGTTACACGCAGGACACTATGTTCGGCAGAACGGTGCGCGTGGGGGCTTGTCCCGACTGCGGCGGCCGGGGCAAGATCATCACCGACAAATGCCCCGACTGCAAGGGGAAGGGCTATGTCCGGCGGGAGACCAAGGTCACGCTCAACATTCCCGCGGGCGTTGACAACGACTCTTACATCCGCAAGTACGGCTTCGGGCAGGCGGGCGCGGACGGGGGAGCCGCGGGCGATCTCATCGTCGTGTTCCGCATTGAGCCGCATAAGCTCTTTGCGCGCAAGAACAACGATCTCTATCTCGATCTTCCCATTCCCTTCCACATTGCCGCGCTGGGGGGGACGATCAAAGTTCCCGACATCGACGACGTGTTCGACTATACCATTCCCGAGGGCACGCAGTCGGGCACGACGTTCCGGATCGGCGGCAAGGGCTTAAAGACGAGAAACGGCACGGGGAACATGTATCTCAAAGTGTTCGTCGAAGTGCCTTCCAAGCTCTCGCGCGATCAGCGCAGACGGCTTGAAGAATCCGCCTCCGCGTTCGACTTAAAACAGTTTGAAAAATCCAGACGCTTTTCCGACAGCGTTTCCGCGCTCTACGGAAAGGAACCGTTCGGGAAATAAAAACGCAGGGCCGCCGCGCCGAAACTTCAGCGCGGCGGCCTTTTTTTGCTACCCGTTTGCTTTTTTCGCAAGACGGGTCTTGTTTTCCAAATGCAAACCGTTTGTTTTATTCAGAAATTTGGGCTGTCCGTTTTCTTCAGAACATCGAGCGCGCTTCGAGGAAATAGCCCTTCCGTTTGGCGCTGATTTGTTCGATCTTGGCGTAATCGGAGGCAGTATGCAGGATATAGTTTCCGCCGAGATAGAGCGCGACGTGCCCTACCCGTTCAAGGCCCGTGTTGTCGCGGCGCGAATCATTCGTGAAGAACAGAAGATCGCCGCGGGAGAGCTCCGCCTCCCCAACCTTTTTGCCCTGTTTGATCTGCGTCCGCGTCGTGACATCAAGCTCGATCCCCGCGCCCTTGTAAAATATGTACTGCATGAGCGAGGAACAGTCGAACTTCGAATCGGTGAATCCCGCAAGGCGGTTTCCCCGCCCGTCATGGAAGCGCACCGCGCCGTAGACATAGGGGGTTCCCAAAAGTTTCAGCCCCTCTTCGATGACCGCCTCCGTCCGCTTGTCTGCGGCGGGGAGCTCCGTCATTTCGGTGTAGCGCGCGTCCGCGCTCACATAGGCGGTCCGCCCGCGATAGCGCGTTTCATACCAATTTCCCGTCCTTCCGGACAGCGCGAGGAACTCGTCCTTTTGCGCCTGCCCAAGACTTGCGTATCCCGTTCCCGCGCCGGTGCGCAGGTTGAGCCCGTTCGTCAGAACGCGGAGATACCGCGCTGTTTTCGCCGCCGCGGGTGTTTGCGGCTCCTCCTTGGGCGTTTGCGGTTTCGTTTCCGTCGCGGGCTTTTGCGGTTTTTCTTCAGACGTCTGCGGTTTTGTTCCCGTCTCCGGCGTCTGCGGCTTTTCTTCAGACGTCTGCGGTTTTGTCGTCTCAGGTGTTTGCGACTTTTCTTCAGACGTCTGCGGTTTTACTTCCGTTTCGGGCGTCTGCGGCTCCTCTTCAATTGTTTCCTCCTGCGGATTGTCCGGCGTTTCGGCAGGATGGGCAGGGATCGAAAGATCTTCCGGCTCGGTCTCCCGTTTTCCGCAGGCGGAAATCGGCGCAAGCGAGAAAAACGCCAGCGCCAGGCAAAGCGACATCGTTTTCAAAATTTTTTTCATATTTTTCTCCCTTCGCGGATATTGTAACAGAACCCAACGCCGAATGCAAGAGATTATGCGAGAAATTAAAAGGAAATTGAGTAAAAATAAGGCAAAACTTTGCGGTAAAAAGTTTTGAAATTTTCGGAATTTATGATATAATAGAAAAAAGAGGTTACGGCAATGGAATTGAAAGCATTTGACGGGAAGAGGATCTACGTCCATGAGTGGACGGAAGTCGAGGACGTGAAGGGCGTGGTGCAGATCGTGCACGGGATGGCGGAACATGCGGGACGGTACGAGGCGTTTGCGCGCTTTCTCAACCGGAACGGCTACGTCGTCGTTGCGGACGATCATCGGGGGCACGGCAAGACGGACTACGACTCTTTAGGCTATTGCAAGGGGGACATGTATGCGGACACGCTCCGCGACGAGGGCATGATCACCGACTATTACAGCCGGAAATACGCCGGGCTTTGCTATTTTCTGTTCGGATTTTCCTACGGCTCCTTTCTGGCGCAGAGCTATCTCGGCGTCTACGGCGACAAGCTGGACGGCGCGGTCATCGCGGGCAGCAACTATAAAAAAGATTTCGAGGTCCGGCTTGGCTCCTTTGTGGCGGGCTTTCAATGTTTGATGGGCTACGCCGATCGGCCGGCAAAGTTCATCGAAAAGCGCTCCTTCGGCAATTATGCGAAACAGTTTCAAGACGGCGAATGGCTGAGCACGAACCGGGAGAGCAACCGCCTTTACCGGGAGGATCCCCTCTGCGGGTTCACCTGCTCCTACCGTTTTTACAGAGATTTTTTCAAGGGACTCAAACGGCTCTATACCAAAAAGTACTGCAAGGCGCTCCGGAAAGACGTCCCCGTGCTCGTCGTCTCGGGCAAGGACGACGCGGTGGGGGAGATGGGCGAAGGCGTCAAGAAACTGACCCTCTTTTATCGGGAGAAGATCGGCATGGACAACGCCCGCCTCGTGCTGTTTGAAAATTCGCGGCACGAATTCCTCAACGAATGGGAGGATCGCGAGCGGAAATGGCAGGTCCCCCTCGAATTTTTCGACAAGATTTGCGCGGAACGGGAATGAGGTCGAGGCGAGCAAAATCATACAATTTTTTTGTGAAATTTTTCAAGATGACTTGCAAAAGCAAAAAGAATATGATATAATAAGAAAAAGTGCCCGAAATTTCTCGCAAAAAACGGGCTATTTCAAATGGAGGAATTTATGAAATTCAAAAAATGGCTGATCATGGCTGCTTCTTTGATGACGGCGTCCTGCATGCTGTTTTCCTTTGCGGCTTGCGGCGACAATACCGGCGACGTCGATCCGAACGAACAAGAAGAACCCCCGATCGAACAGCAAGATCCCAAACCGCCCGAAAACCAGGGCGGCGGGTTGAAACCGCCCGGATCGAGCATTGACCCCGACTATAATCCGAACAACGGCGGTGGCGCCAGCTCCGGGGGCGATGAGCACACCCACTACCAGAAAGACGACGCGGATAAACCGGGCGTCGATCTCGACAACGGGATCAAGCTCCGCGTGATCCTCAACGAAAAGTACGTTCAGGGCGAGGACGGCGAGTCCCACGTCGAATATGAGGAGACCGACGAGTACTATCTGAGCGACGGCGATAATTTCAAGGGAGATACGTACACGATCCCCACCGAATACAACGGCAAAAAGGTCACGACGATCGGGAAATATGCCTTTGAGGACAACACTTCGATCAAGAAGATCATCATTCCCGAAGGGATCGTCACGATCGAAACGAGCGCTTTCTCCTATTGCACGAATCTGGAAGAAGTGGAGATCCAGGGGAACACCTTGACGACGATCGGAGGATCGGCGTTCAGCCACAGCGAAAAATTGTCGAAGATCAACATTCCCGAATCGGTCAAAAGGCTCGACGCCTTCGTGTTTGCGCATTGCAAAGCGATCGAGGAGATCACCCTTCCGAATACGATCGAGAGCATTTCCGACGGCTTGTTCTATGAATGCAGAGGGCTGGTACATTTCGAGATCCCGACGAACTGGAAGGAGATCCCGGGCGCTATGTTCGGCAACTGCAACCACCTTGAACCGATGACCCTCCCCGCGAGCGTCGAAGAGATCGGCGTCGAAGCGTTCTACGGCTGCAAGACGTTTGATAAGTTCACCATTCCGAAGACGCTGAAGGTTTTGGGCAAGGGCTGCTTCCTGGCCTGCAGCAACCTCAAAGACATCTATTATGAGGGCACGGTCGACGAATGGGTCAACGACGTAGAAAAAGGCCCGCAGTGGGACTATGAGTCATACAGCCAGATGCGCAATTACGAATTGCACTGCGCCGAAGAAGAGGCTTAAAGGTTTGTTTTCTGCGCGCCGCTCGGGGGAAGCGTCCCGGGCGGCGTCCTTTTATATTTCGGGGCTTTTTTCCCGCGAAGCCGCGGCGGGAGCGGGAATTTTGTGAAAAAGGGGAGAAAAACAGCGTATCTGCCAGAATTTATGGCGTGAAATTTGTTTGCTTTCCCAAAAAAGGTGTGATATATTTATAACAGATCCTTTTCAAAGGAGAAAAAACATGTCAGAAAAACCCCAGACGAAGATCTTGCCCGTTATTCCCATGCGGACGCAGGTCGTCTTTCCGAATACCAATGTCGTCTTTGACGTCGGGCGGGAGTGTTCCTCTTCCGCGATCGAGCGCGCCAACTGCACCGACAAACTGGTCTTGCTCTGCCGCCAGCGCGATTTGAAACAGGAGGAGCCGAGCGGCGAGGATCTGTTCGAAGTCGGCACGATCGCGCTGATCCGACAATCCACCAAACTCCCCGGCGAGCGCATGCGCGTCTATGCCGAGGGGATTTGCCGCGCCCGCGTCCGGGAGATCCGCTTCGAGGACGGCTATATGTTCGCGGTTGCGGACACCATGCCGGCGCTCCACGGCGATCCCGCCCTCGAAGAGGCGTATTTTCGCACCGCGCGGGACCTTGTGTCGGACATTGTGGCGCAGAGCGGCAGGATCACCAAGGAAGTCGAGGCGCAGCTTGCCACGATCGGCGACATCGAGGAATATATCGACGTCTGCGCCCATCATATGCGGATCCGCGAGGATGTCAAACAGCAGCTTTTGGAGGAGGAACGGCTTGTGCCGCGGCTCCGTCTTTTTGAGCGCTGCCTCAACGACGAACTCGAGATCGCAAGGCTCGAGCGCAAGATCGCGCTCGACGTGAGAAAGAGTATCGACAAATCGCAGAAGGAATATTTTCTGCGCGAACAGATCAAGGCGATCCACGCGGAACTCGGCGACGACGTGGACGAGAACGAAAAACTCCGTGCAAAGCTCCTTGCCAAGAAACTTCCCAAGGAGGTGGAGGAGAAGGCGCTTTCGGAGCTTGCGCGCATGGACAAGATGGCGCCCTCTTCGCCCGAATACACGGTGCTGCGGAACTATGCCGATTGGCTCATCGACCTTCCCTGGCACGAGGAGACGGAGGACACTGCCTCCCTTGCGGACGTTGAGAAGGTTTTGAACGCCGATCATTACGGGCTTGAGAAGATCAAGGAACGGGTCGTCGAATATCTGGCGGTCCTCAAACTGACGGGCGGGCTCAAAGCGCCCATTCTGTGCCTTGTCGGCCCTCCCGGCGTGGGAAAGACGAGCATTGCCACGTCGATCGCGCGCTCTCTGGGCAGGAAATTTGTCCGCATGAGCCTCGGGGGCTTGAAGGACGAGGCGGAGATCCGCGGACATCGCCGCACCTATATCGGCGCCATGCCGGGACGCATTCTGTATGAGATGAAGAACGCGGGTTCCGTCAATCCCGTATTTCTTTTAGACGAGGTGGACAAGATCTCCCAGGATCTTCGGGGGGATCCCGCAAGCGCGCTCCTCGAAGTGCTCGACCCCGAGCAGAACTGCACCTTCCGCGACCGCTATCTCGAAGTTCCCTACGATCTTTCCAAGGTCATGTTCATCGCGACCGCGAACACCCTCGAGACCATTCCCTCGCCGCTGCGCGACCGCATGGAGATCATCGAGCTGTCGGGCTACACCCCGCAGGAAAAAGAGCAGATCGCAAAGAACTATCTTGTGCCCAAAAAGCGCAGGGAGAACGGCTTGACCGAGGAGAACTTCCGCATTACGGACGGGGCGATCGGGGAGATCATCGACGGATACACGATGGAGGCGGGCGTGCGTTCCTTGGAGCGCAGTATCGGCGCAGTCTGCCGGAAGGCCGCCGTCAGGATTGCAAAGGGCGAGCGGGGCGGCGCGATTTCGGTCACCAAGCAGAATCTGGAAAAGTTTTTGGGTGCCAAGCGGTTTTTGCGCGACGAGGAAATGCTGGAAAAGGACGAGGTCGGCATGGCGACGGGGCTTGCCTGGACGGCAGTCGGCGGCGCGACGCTCACCATCGAAGTTTCGGCGATGCAGGGCAAGGGCGAAGTGTTGCTCACGGGAAAGTTGGGCGACGTGATGAAGGAATCCGCCCATGCGGCGATCAGCTATATCCGCGCCCATGCCGATAAATACGGGATCGACGTCGGCGATTTCGAGCATAAGGATATCCATATCCACATTCCCGAGGGCGCGACGCCCAAGGACGGACCTTCGGCGGGCATTACCATGGCGACGGCGATCCTTTCCGCCTTCACGGGCAGACCGGTGCGCCGGGACGTCGCGATGACGGGCGAGATCACCCTTCGCGGCAAAGTTCTGCCCATCGGCGGGCTCAAAGAGAAGGCGCTTGCGGCGAGCCGGGTCGGGATCCAGGATATCATCATCCCCGAAGAGAACAAGAAGGACGTCGAGGAGATCCCCGAGACGATCCGCAAAGACCTCAACTTCATCTGCGTGAACAACGTAGACGAAGTGTTCATGAGCGCCGTCACGGGATTGGGCCATGCAGATTAAAGAAGCGAAATTTGTGACGTCCGCGGCAAGCGAGACACAGTTTTTAAGGCCGCAGAAGCCGATGATCGCCGTCTGCGGGAAATCCAACGCGGGCAAGAGCACCCTGATCAACCTGCTTGCGGGCAGAAAGGGGCTCGCCAAGACAAGCGCGGAGCCCGGCAGGACGCGGCTTGTAAATTACTTCGATTTCGGCGGTTTTCTGCTTGCCGATCTTCCCGGCTACGGCTTTGCCGCCGTTTCCAAGGCGGAAAAGGAAAAGTGGGGGAGAACGCTCGATAAATTTTTCGAGCGAAAAGAGGATATCACGCACGTTTTCGTCCTCTCCGATATCCGCCGCGACCCCTCGGGTGACGATTTGCAGCTCATCTCCTTTCTCAACTATCATTTGTTGCCGTTCAGCGTGATCGCAACCAAGTCGGACAAGCTCTCGAAGATAAAGATCAAGGAGCGCGTGCAGGCGATCGCAAGCGTTTACGGGCTGGGCGCGGGGAATGTGACGGCGGTCTCGGGATTGACCGGCGCGGGAAAGGAGGAGCTTTTGAAAAAGATCGAGCAGATCTTGCAGACGGCACAGGCTGCTGCAGAGGAAGAGACGGACGGGGTAGACCCCGAGTAAAGCAAGAGAAAATAAGGCGAAAAAAATATAAAATTGAGCAGATCTTACAGACTGCGCAGTCTGCCGCAGAGAAAGAGGCAGACGGGGAAAACTTCGAGTAAAGCAAGAAAAAAATAAGGCGAAAAAAATATAAAATCGGCGCGCCCGGGGGACCCGGGCGCGCCGATTTTCGTTTGGAACGATTTATGCGGTTTCTTATAGACGAGCTTGGGCTTGGCGCCCTTTTCAACGCATTCTTTCGTGATGATGATCTCTTCGACGTTCTGTTTGGAACGGTTTATGCGGTTTTCTTGTAGACAAGTTTGGGCTTGGCACCCTTTTCAACGCATTCCTTCGTGATGATGATCTCCTCAACATTCTGCTGGGTCGGGATATCAAACATCACGTCGGTCATTACGCCCTCGATGATCGTTCTCAGGCCTCTTGCGCCCGTTTTGAGACGGATCGCCGTGTTTGCGATCTCGCGGACGGCGTCATCTTCCACGGTGAGTTTCACCCCGTCAAGCCCCACAAGTTTCTGGTACTGCTTGATGATCGCGTTGCGCGGCGTCGTCAGAATGTTGACGAGCGCGTCCTCGTCGAGCGCCTGCAAGCTCACGACGATCGGGATCCGCCCGACAAATTCGGGAATCAGCCCGAATTTGGTGAGATCCTGCGGCTTCACGTCGTCGAGAAGGGTGTAATCCACCTCGTTCTCGCCGAGTTTCACCTTGCTGCCGAAGCCGAGGCCGGTGTCATCCTTTCTCGCGGAGACGATCTTGTCGAGCCCGACAAACGCGCCTCCGCAGATGAAGAGAATATTCGTCGTGTCGATGTGCATGCAATCCTGCTGGGGATGCTTCCTGCCGCCCTGCGGGGGAACGTTGGCGACGGTGCTCTCGATGATCTTTAAGAGCGCCTGCTGCACGCCCTCGCCCGAAACGTCGCGGGTGATCGAGACGTTTTCGCCCTTCCGCGCGATCTTGTCGATCTCGTCGATATAGATGATCCCGCGCTGGGCGCGCTCGATGTCGTAATCGGCGTTCTGGATGAGCTTCAGAAGGATATTTTCGACGTCCTCGCCGACGTAGCCCGCTTCGGTGAGGGTGGTCGCGTCGCTCGAAGCAAAGGGGACGTTCAGAATTTTGGCAAGCGTCCGCGCAAGAAGGGTTTTGCCGCTGCCCGTGGGCCCGAGGAGGAGGATGTTGCTCTTTTCGATCTCAACGTCGTCGTCCTTTTTGCCCGAAAGGAGGGAATTGATACGCTTATAATGGTTGTAGACTGCGACGGAGAGCACCCGCTTCGCCTTGTCCTGCCCGATGATATATTGGTCGAGTTCCGCCTTGATCTCGGCGGGTTTTTTGAGTTCGATCTGCTCGGCGGGCGAAGAGGACGGCATTTTATCGAGCATATCCTTGCAAAGCTCGACGCATTCGTCGCAGATAAAGATCCCGTCGGGACCCGCAATGAGTTTTTTGGTTTTGGATTTTTCCTTTCCGCAGAAGGAACAGCTTTGTTCGTATTTCGGCATATTACCCCCTTTATGTACGGACCGGGAACGGTCCTTCGGATTTGGAATGCCGCAAAAAGGTCAACGGCGTTCGTAAACTTTGTCGATGAGCCCGTAGGAGAGGGCTTCGTCGGCGGTGAGATAGTTGTCGCGGTCGGTATCCCGTTCGATCTCCTGCACCGTCCGTCCGGTGTTGCGCGCGAGGATCTCGTTCATCCTGCGCTTGATCCGGAGGATGTGCTCCGCCTGGATCCGGATATCGCTCGCCTGCCCCTGCGCGCCGCCCAAGGGCTGATGGATCATGACTTCGCTGTTTTTGAGGGCAAAGCGCTTGCCCTTCGCGCCCGAAGAGAGCAGGAACGCCGCCATCGAAGCCGCCATGCCGATACAGATCGTCGAGACATCGCACTTGATATAGTTCATCGTGTCGTAGATCGCAAGCCCTGCGGAGACCGAGCCCCCCGGGCTGTTGATATAGAGGCTGATGTCCTTTCCGGGATCCTTGCCCTCGAGATAGATGAGCTGCGCCACGACGGTGTTCGCGACGGCGTCGTCGATCTCGCCGCTTAAAAAGACGATCCGGTCCTCCAACAGGCGGGAATAGAGGTCATAGCTGCGCTCGCCCCCCGACGTGCGTTCCACGACATAGGGGATGAGTACGTTTTTTTCGTTCATTTTGTTTCCTCCAAGATCATTTCGTTGTTGTTTTCGAGAAATTCGAACAGTTTGGTCAGTTTAATGTCGTTCTCGATGTATTCCAGCTGGCGAGGATCCATGCTCTTGCGGTATTCCTCCGGCTCTTTGCCGACGCTCTTCGCCTGTTCGGCGACCTTTGCGGCGATCTCCTCCTCGCTTGCCTCGATGTTCTCGTCCTTGATGAGCTTTTCGATGATGAGCTGGCGGAGAACGGTGTTTCTCGCCTCGCTTTCATAGCCCTTCTTGAACTCCTCGCGCGTCTTGCCGAGGTATTTGAGATAATCGTCGAGCTTGATCCCCTGGTACATGAGACTGTACTCCATCCGCTGCATGGAGACCTCGCATTCCCGATCGATCATGGCGTCCGGGATCTCGGCGTGGGCGGTCTCGGCGATCTTGGAGAGGATGGCGTTCTCGGTGTCGTTGACGCTGCGGGACTTCGCGCTCTGTTCGAGGCGGGCGCGCACCTTTTCCTTGTAGGCGTCGAGGGAATCGTACTTCATTTTCTTGGCGAATTCCTCATCAAGCTCGGGCAGTTTCTTTTCCTCCAGCTTGTGCAGGGTGACGGTGAACACCGCTTCCTTACCCGCAAGATCTTTTGCGGAATAATTTTCGGGGAAGGTGACGGAAAGGTCCTTTGTTTCGCCGACGTTCATGCCGACGACCCCCTCTTCGAAGCCGGGGATGAACGCCTTGGAGCCGAGCTCGAGCTGCTGTCCCTCCGCCGCGCCCCCTTCGAAGGGCACGCCGTCCTTTTTGCCCAGGAAGTCGATCGTCGCGATGTCGCCCATCTGCGCGGGACGGTCTTTGATCTCGATCCGTTCGGCGAAGCGTTCGCGATCCGCATGGATCGTCTCCTCGACTTCGGCGTCCGTAACAGTATACTCATACTTGGAAATTTTTATACCCTTGTATTGGTCGATCACGACGTCGGGCTTGACGGGCGCGACCGCCTCGAGCACGATGTTCTCCTCGGAGAAATCCTCGCCGAGGGAGAGGGTCGGCTCGCCCACGAAGGTGTGTTTTTTCTCCTCTTTCTTGACGATCTCGGGATAATGTTCCTGGAAGAGGAGGTTGAGTGCCTCTTCATAGAACACGCCCTTGCCGTAATACAGTTCGAGGACGTGGCGGGGAACTTTGCCCTTGCGGAAACCGTTCACCGCATAGCGGCCGCGGTTTTGAAGGTAGGCTTTGTTGTTGGCTTCTTCCCATTCTTCGGGGGTAAAGTTGATGGTGATCTTGACCGTGCTTTTTTCGGCGGATTTTACTTTGTACTTCATGTTATACTCCTGATTTTCCTGACAATAATTTCGCAAGCTATATTTTAACATAATGCTTTCGAAAAGGAAAGCGATTTCGTTTACAAATTTTGATTTATCGGGTATAATATCGTCGTTCGGAGACATTTTACGGCGCAAAGGAGGCGTTATGCCGCAGGATACTTTCACGCTGCGTCTCGTTGCGAAAGAGCTCGACGGCGCGCTGAGGGGCGGAAAGATCAACAAGATCAACCAGCCCGAAAAGGAAGAACTCTCCTTTCTAATATACACCGGAAAGGGGACGGTGAAACTCACCGTGAACGCAAATGCGGGGGATTGCGGCGTTTATTTTACCGAGGACCGGCAGGAAAATCCGCTCGTCGCGCCCAATTTCTGCATGCTGCTTCGGAAAGATCTGACGGGTGCCCAGATTTTGAGCGTCTCTTTGGACGGGTTCGAACGCATTCTGATTTTGAAACTGTACTGTCCGTCCGATTTTTCCTGCTGCGAGAGGGAGCTGCGCTGCGAGATCATGGGGAAGTATTCCAACGTCATTCTGACCGAGAACGGGATCATCCTCGGCGCGATGAAAACGACGGCGCTCGACGAAAATTTCCGCCGCACCATCCTGCCCGGAGCGAAATATCTCCCTCCCGCGCGGCAGGATAAGGTCGATCCGTCCGACAAAGCGGCGCTCAGGCGGCTCTTTTCGACCCCGCCCGAGGGGGAATTGTCGCGGTTTTTGTTCTCTCGCGTCGCGGGGCTCGCCCCCGTCACGGCGGAGCGCATCGCGGCGGACTTTGCGGGCGGCGATCTTGCGGAATACGTCTATTCGACGATCTTTTCGGACGAGATCTCCCCCTGCGTTCTCGAACGGGAGGGCGTTCCCGTCGATTTTTCCGCGAGATCCGTCGCGGGCGCCAAACATTTTGAGACCCTTTCTGCGGCACAGTCCTATTTTTACGCAAAAAAGCGCGCGATCAAGCGGCTGGAAGGGGAGCGGCGGCGACTGTCTGCGGCGGTTTCGGCGCAGAAGAAAAAGCAGGAGAAAAAACTCGCCGGGATCGCCGAAAAACTGCGCGAGGCGGCGTCCGCGGAAGAAAACCGCGTCAAGGGCGAGCTTCTGACCGCCAATCTCTATGTGCTTTCCCGCGGCATGAAGAGCTGCGAGCTGCCCGATTTTTACGACGAGAGCGGAAAGACGCGCAAGATCGCGCTCGACGAGACGCTTTCCCCCGCGCAGAATGCGCAGAACTATTTCAAAAAATACCGCAAACAGAAGCGCGCGCTGGAATTTCTCCGCCCGCAGGAAGCGGAGGCAAGGGAGGAGATCGACTATCTCGAAAGCGTCCTGGCGCAGATCGGCGCCGCTTCCGCGATCGAGGACCTGCGCTCGGCGGAGGAAGAGCTGATCGTTGCAAAGATTTTGAAAGCCCCGCAAAGCGGGTCCGGAAAGGGCGGCGCGGGAAAGAAAACCGGCAGGGAGACGGAGATTTCCTTCCGCCGCTTCGAAAGGGGAGGCTTTTGCATTCTTTCGGGGCGGAACAACCTGCAAAACGACAGACTTTTGCGGGAGAGCGATCCCGACGATCTCTGGCTGCACACGCAGAAATACCATTCGAGCCACGTCCTCGTCAAGGCCCGGAAACAGACCGTGCCGGAGGAGGTGATCGGCTTTGCCGCGTCCGTCTGCGTGCGATATTCGGACGCAAAGGGGGGCGGGAAGGTCCCCGTCGATTACTGCAAGGCGCGCTTCGTCAAAAAACCGCGCGGGGCGAAGGCGGGGTTCGTCGTATACAGCGACTATCAGACGGTCTTGGCCGAACCGCTTCCGGAGAATGAACGGGAGAGCGGTGAAACTTAAAAAATTCCGCCGCGGCTGCCAAATGGCAGCCGCGGCGGATTTTTTAAGATAATGCCGCACAAAAGTTCCTCGCGACGGTCGATTTTTCAAGATATTCCACGCTTAAAGCCCCTCGCGCGGTCGGTTTTCAGGGCCTTTCCGTTCAAAGCCTCTCGCGGCGGCGGTTTTTCAGGCTCTTCCCACGCTCAAAGCCCCTCGAGCTCGTCCAGCGTGAGGGAGAAGGCGGGGATAAAATGTTCGAAAAAGTAGTCCACGGCGCGCATGGAGAGGCGGGAAAGGGAATCTTTGATGGTCTTTTCCGCCTTTTTGAACTCCTCGTTGCCCGAGCGCAGCTCTTCGAGACATTTGAGATAGGCGGAGAGCTTGTCCGCCGCCTTCATGTAGCGGTATTCCTCCGACTGCTTGTCCGCGCAGAGATAGGGACGGAGGGCGCCGCGGAGCTCTTCGGGCAAGGTGTTTGCGATCTTGTCCACGGCGAGGAGTTCCAATTTTTCGTATTCCCCGTGAATGCTGTTGTTGAAATATTTGACGGGAGTGGGCAGATCGCCTGTCATGACCTCGCTCACCTCGTGATAGATGGCGTAGAGGACGGCTTTTTCGGCGTTGACCGCGCCGCCGTAGACCTGGTTTTCGATGAGGCAGAGCGCATGGGTGAGCATCGCCACCGATTGGGAGTGCTCCATGATGTTCTCGTCCCGCACCGAGCGCATGAGCTGCCAGCGCTTGATGAACTTCATGCGGTCCATATAGGCGTAGAAATTTTCCATAAGGTTCCCTCTTCGGCTGTTTCTTTTACACGAATTGCAGAATGTCCACCAGGATCGCAAAGCCCAGAAGGAGCACGAATCCGACGGCATGGATGATCGCCTCGACCTTGCGGCTGATCGGCTTCCCGCGCACCCATTCGATGGCGGTGAACACCACCTTGCTGCCGTCGAGGGCAGGAATGGGCAGAAGGTTGAACACGGCGAGATTGACGCCGATATAGCCCGCGATCTCGAGGAAGTAGCGGAAGCCGCGCGAGACGATCTGCGAAGTCATCGTGACCGTTGTCACCGGTCCCCCGAACGCCGAAAGCCCGAGTTTTCCCGTCAGAAGTTCGCCGAGCACCCGGAAGATGGAGCCCGCAATCTTGAAGGAGTAGACGAAAGATCTTCCGATCGCCTCCCAGAAGCCGAACCGGTAGGAGATGTCGGTGAGTTCATAGTAACGGTTCCCGTTTTCGTCGGGCTCTCCCACGCCGATCCCGATCGCATGCAAAAAGCGATTGTCGCCGCTGTTTTTGACGTTGACGTCCTCCCGCAAGACGATGACCCGCTCCTCCGGTTCGGTGAAGCTGCCGTCCTCCCGCTTCTGCGCGACGAGGAAGGTGACGCTCTCACCCGCCTTCTTGCCGTTGACCGCCCGCGCGATGTCCGTCGTCAGATACAGGCTCTTCCCGTCCGCCCGGAGCAGAATGTCGCCCTCCTGGAAGGAATAGAGCTTCGCCATGCCGTCCTCGGGGGAATCCACGCCGGTGACGAGCACCATGTTCTGCCCGTAGGCAAAGATCCCGATCATGATGAGAAGCAGCGCGAGCAAATAGTTCATGAGCGCGCCCGCGATCAGCACGATGATCCGCTGCCAGCAGGGTTTTTTCGTGAAAGAGTTGGGATCGGGCTGCTTTTTTTCCGAGGGTTCGGGCTCGCCCTCCGCCGCACCGTCCGCGCTTTGGACGGGCGCTTCCGCCATCTCCCCGTCCAGGTCGGAGAAGGGGGAGACGGGCGCCTCTTCCGGTTTCTTTTCCTCCTCTTCGTCGAGGCCGTCCTCTCCTTCGAACGCGCAATAGCCGCCGAGCGGAATGAGCCGCACGGCGAACAGTTCGCCCGTCTTTTTGTTGGTATGCTTGAAGAGGGCGGGACCGAATCCGATCGAAAATTCGTTGATGGTGAAATGGAAGATCTTGCCCGCGAGATAGTGTCCGAACTCGTGAATGGTGATCATGACGAGCAGGATGAGGATCGCAAGCAAGACGGAGCCGATCGTGCCCCATACCGAGAGAAGATTACTTGCCATAGATATATTTCTCTGCATTTGCGCGCGAAAGAGCGTCCGCCTCGCGGAGAGCTTCGAAGCAGTCCGCGTTCCCCGGAGGGGTCTTTTCGAGCGCATATACAATACTTTCTGCGATTTGCGGGAAGGATATTCTTCCCTTCAGGAAGGCACCGACGGCGATCTCCGCCGCGCCGTTGAGGACCGCAGGACGGTCCCCGCCCGCCTTTCCCGCTTCAAGCGCGAGCGAAAAGCAGGGGAATTTTTCCTCGGGCAGCCGTTCGAAATGCAGCGCGCCGAGCGACAAAAGATCGAGATCTTCCCCGCAGGGCAGCCGCTTCGGAAAGGTCAGCGCGAGCTGGATGGGGACGTGCATGTCGGGACAGCCCAGCTGGGCAATCGCCGCGCCGTCCTCAAAACAGACGAGGGAGTGCACGATACTCTCGGGATGGACGACCGTCTCGATCTTTTCAAAGTCCGCGCCGAACAGCCACCGCGCCTCGATCACTTCATAGCCCTTGTTGAGGAGGGTCGCGCTGTCCACGCTGATCTTTTTGCCCATCTTCCAGGTCGGGTGCCGGAGGGCGTCCGCAGGCGTCACCCTTTCGAGCCGTTCTTTCGGCTCCCGCAGGAAGGGGCCGCCGCTCGCGGTGAGGATGAGCTTTTTGAACGGGGCGTCCCGTCGGAAAGAGAGCGCCTGGAAGATCGCCGAATGCTCACTGTCCACGGGGACGAGCGACGCGCCGTGCGCCTTGGCCTCTTTCGTCACGAGTTCGCCGCCGCAGACGAGGGACTCCTTGTTGGCGAGGGCGACGATCTTTCCGAGCCGCGCCGCCGCCAAGGTATAGGAAAGGCCGGAAAATCCTCCTGCCGCGATGAAAGCGACGTCGCAGTCCGAAAAAATCTCGTCAAGAGGGGGCAGACCGTCCTTGGCACACCCCGAAAGTCGGGGGTGAAATTCCGCCGTGAGCGATTGGAGCGCGCCGCGGTCCGAGCCGCAGACGAGCGCGGAAAAACAAAATTGTTCGGGATACCGGCGAACGACGTCGATCACCTGCCTGCCGATATTTCCCGTACAGCCGATCAGTGCGATTTTTTTCATAAGAAGCGCCGCTTTATTTTATGCGGCTCAAACCCCCGTCATGATGCCGATCCAAAGGATGAGAAGGACCGCGACGGAGGCGTAGAGTGCCGAGTCGATCCGGTCGAGCACGCCGCCGTGCCCCGGAAGAAGTTTTCCCATGTCCTTAATTCCGATCTTGCGCTTGATCGCGCTTTCGGCAAGATCGCCGAATTCGGCAAAGACCGAAGCGATCACGCCGAGCAGGACGAACCAACCGAGATCGGGATAGAAAAAGGCTGTTTTGCGGATCAGTCCGTAGTAGAAAAAGAAGATACACACCGCGCCCAGAGCGCCGCCGAGGAGCCCGCCGATCCCGCCGATGACCGTCTTGTTGGGACTGACGTGCGGCGACATCTTTTTGGGCAGTTTTTTCTTGAAGAGAACGCCGAACACAAAGGCGAAGCAGTCCGCAAACGGACAGATCGCAAAGACGAACAGAATGCCCAGCTCCCCGAGATCTGTCATATGGTTGATCATCGAAAGGCAGAGCAGAAACGCCGTCGGATAGAACAGGGCGAGAAAGGACGCCCCGACCGATTCGAGGGAGGTCTTTTCATGCCGCACGACCAACAGCCCCAAAAAGACTGCGGCGGCGGCGATCAGAACGGCGAAGAGAATTTGAAAGGCAAGATCTTCCGCCGAAAAGAAGCGGGAGGCGAGATCGCAAAGGGAATAGCCGATCAGAAGCGCCGCGGAAAAAAAGTGGACGAGCCCTTTCTGAAGCCCGCAGAGCCTGTCCGAGAGTGCCCGGCACATTTCGAAGGTGCCGATCTGGGCAAACAGCAAAAGGAGCCCATCGAACAGCAGCATGCCCCAAAACACGTCGCGCAAAAGCACGCGTCCCGCATAGAACGCGAAGATCACCGCAAGATAGGCAAGTCCCGTGAGCGGGCGTTTCAAAATCTTCATTTCAGACCTTTCCGAACCGGCGTTCCCGCCCCGCAAAATCGTCGAGCGCGCGGTCCAGATCCCGGTTCGTGAACGCGGGAAACATTTTGTCGGAAAAATACAGCTCGGTATAGGCGAGTTCCCAAAGCAGGAAGTTGGAAATGCGCTTTTCCTTGCCCGTCCGGATGAGCAGATCGGGCGCGGGCAGCCCCGCTGTGCCGAGAAGGGCGGAAAACTCCTCCTCGCCGACCGGCCTCCCCCCTTCGACCGCCCGGTTGACCGCAGAGAGAATGTCCGCCCGCGCGCCGTAGGCGATCGCGAGCACGAGCGTTCCCGTCTTTCCGTCCTTTGTCGCCTCCTCGCCGCCACGGGCGAGCGTGCGGATGTCCTCGGGCACGAGCGAAAGATCGCCGATAACGCGGAGAGCGATCCCTTTTTCCCGCAATTTCGACAGATTGCTGCGGAAATATTCGCGGAAAAGCCCGAAAAGCGCTTCAAGTTCCTCCTTCGGGCGGGAAAGGTTTTCCGTCGAAAGGGCAAAGAGCGTCATGACGCGGATCCCGCGGGAAAAGGCGTGGTCGCAGAGGGAGATCATGCGCTTCATGCCGGCGCCGTGTCCGGCGCTGCGCGGGAGAAGCCGCTTTTTCGCCCAGCGCCCGTTGCCGTCCATGATGATCGCGATATGGCGCGGCAGGGCGGGCTGCGGGGTAGAAAGTTCCTTCGGCATCAGACGGTGAGCAGCTCCTTTTCCTTCGCGCTCACGGTCTTGTCGATCTCTTCCATCGTCTTGGACACCTGCTTTTCGACGTCCTGTTCGGCGTTCGAAGCCTCGTCCTCGGAGATCTCCTTTGCGGTCTTGAGCTTTTTGATCCCCTCCATCGCCTCGCGGCGAATGTTGCGCGCGGCGACCTTCGCGTCCTCGCCCATTTTCTTGATCTGTTTGACAAGATCGCGGCGGCGTTCCTCGGTCAGTTCCGGGAACACGAGGCGGATGACGTTTCCGTCGTTCGAGGGCGTGATCCCGATGTTCGAAGTGAGGATCGCCTTCTCAATGGATTTCAAGAGCGATTTGTCCCAGGGCGAGATGACCAGGCAGCGTGCGTCCGAGACGGCGACGTTTCCGAGCTGTACGAGCGGGCTCATGCCGCCGTAGGCTTCGACCTGGACCTTGTCGAGGACATGAGGGTTGGCTCTGCCGGCGCGGATGGAGGCGAATTCGTCCTTCAAAACGCCGACGGCTTTCTCGAATTTTTCTTCGAGCGTCAAAAAAATTTCTTCCAGTTTTTCGTTATCCATAAAAGATCCCTCTCTTAAAATATAGTCTTTTTTATGTAATGCTCAATCGTTGCAAATGAGTGTGCCGAGCTTTTCGCCGCACACCGCCCGGAGGATGGAATCTTCCTCGCCGAGCGCAAAGGCAAGCACGGGAATGCGGTTCTCCATGCACATCGTCGCGGCGGTCGCGTCCATCGCCTTGAGCCGCTTGTTCAAAATCTCGGAAAAGGTGAGTTTTTCGTACTTTTTCGCCCCGGGATTTTCATGGGGATCGCAGTCGTAGATCCCATCGACGTTCTTTGCCATGAGCAGAACGTCGGCGCCGATCTCGCAGGCGCGCTGCGCCGCGGCAGTGTCCGTCGAGCAGTACGGGTTCCCCGTGCCGCAGGCCATGATGACGATCCTTCCTTTTTCGAAGTGGTGCAGCGCCTTTCTGAGGACGTAGGGTTCCGCCAGCGAGACCATGTTGAGCGCCGTCTGTACGCGGGTGGGGATCCCTTTGCGCTCGATCGCGTCCATCATGGCGAGGGCGTTCATCACCGTGGCGAGCATGCCCATGTGATCGGGCGTGGTGCGGTCCATCTGTGTGCCCTGTCTGCCGCGCCAGAAGTTCCCGCCGCCGATGACGAGGGCGATCTCGACCCCCATGCCGTGGACCTTCACGAGCTGGTCGACGACCCTCGAAACAACTTCCTCGCTGAGCCCGAATTTCTGATCTCCCGCGAGCGCTTCGCCGGAGAGTTTGAGTAAAACGCGATGATATTTCGGCTGCATACCATACTCCCTCAGGTTGATTTTTTTCAGTATAGCACATTTTTCCATAAAAATCAACCCGTTCGCAGCCTTTTCCGGCGGAAAAATCGCGCAGGAGAGGGGGCGCGCCGGAAAGGGGAGGCTTTGACGCAAAAAAAGCGCGCAGCTGGAAGCTGCGCGCCGCAAAAAATTCGTTTTTTATTTCTTCATCGCTTCGACTTGCTTGGCGACTTCCTCGCTCAGGTCCTCGTTCTTCTTTTCGAGGCCCTGTCCCATGACGAAGAAGCAGAACTCTTTGAGTTCGATCTTGCCCGCGGTCTTTCCGGTGCGCTCGATGAGCTCCTTGATCGTCACGGTGTCGTCCTTGATGAACTTCTGCTCCATGAGACAGTTTTCCTCATAGAACTTCTTGATCTTGCCGAGGACGATCTTCTCCGCAATCGCTTCGGGCTTCCCTTCGTTCATGACTTCCTTTTTGAGGATCTCCTTCTCCTTCTGGAGGGTCTCCTCGGAGACCTCGGAGGCGAAGGTGTAGAGGGGCTTTGTGAAAGCGACATGGAGGGCGATGTTATGCGCGAGCTCCTGCACTTCGGGGCTGTCCTTGCAGGCGAAGTTGAGCATGACGCCCATGGTTCCGCCCATGTGAATATAGGTCTCGAGATGTCCCGCGCAGCGGTAAAGCACGAAACGGCGGACGGAGATCTTCTCGCCGATCACGCCGACCTGCTCCTGAATGAAGGTGTCGACTGTCTTTCCGCCCATGTCCGCGGAAAGGAGCGCTTCGACGGTCTCGGGTTTCTTTTCGATCGCGACCTTTGCGACCGCTTCGACGAGGGCATGGAACTTGTCGCCCTTTGCAACGAAGTCGGACTCGCAGTTGATCTCGATGAGCACGCCCGTGCCGTTTTCGACGAGGGCATAGACGACGCCCTCCGCTGCGATCTTGCCCGCGCGCTTTGCGGCCTTTGCGATGCCGCGCTCGCGGAGAAGTTCCGCCGCCTTATTCATATCGCCGTTGGCGTCGGTGAGCGCCTTTTTGCAATCCATCATGCCTGCGCCCGTCTGTTCGCGGAGCGCCATGACGTCCTTTGCGGTAAATTCTGCCATTTGATTGTTCTCCTTATTCGATTATTCCAAAGCCGCGGGCGCTTCCCCGTTCTCTTCGGGAGCTGCCGCTTCTTCCGTTTCGGGCGCTGCCTCTTCCTCTTCCGTCTCGCTGACTTCGAAGGTCTCGCCCTGGTTCGCTTCGATGACCGCGTTCGCGATGACGGACGAAATGAGCTTGATCGCGCGGATCGCGTCGTCGTTTCCCGGGATCACATAGTCGATGAGGTCGGGATCGCAGTTGGTATCGGTGATCGCGACGATCGGGATGTGCAGCTTGCGCGCTTCGGCGACGGCGATGTCCTCTTCATGGGGATCGACGACGAACAAAAGCCCGGGAAGGGAACGCATGTTCTTGATCCCGCCCAGATTTTCACGCAGCTTTTCCATCTCCTTTTTGAGCCCGAGCACTTCCTTTTTGGGAAGCAGGTCGAACTCGCCGCTCTCTTCCATCCTCTCGAGTTTTTCGAGGTAGTCGATCCGCGAGCGGATGGTCTTGAAGTTGGTGAGGCAACCGCCGAGCCAGCGGGAGTTGACATAGTACTGCCCGCAGCGCTCCGCCTCTTCCTTGATCGCGTCCTGCGCCTGGCGCTTGGTGCCGACGAAGAGCACGCTCTTGCCCGATTTGACCGCTTCGACGACGTAAGCGTATGCCTCTTCGACGAGTTTTGCCGTCTTTTCGAGGTCGATGATGTGAATGTCGTGTCTTGCGGCGAAGATGTACTTTTTCATCTTCGGGTTCCACTTTCTCGTCTGGTGCCCGAAATGGACGCCCGCTTCGAGAAGCTGTTTCATGGTGATGACTGCCATAAAATCCTCCGTTTTTCCTCCCCCGCAGGCGGCATTCCCGCTCCTTTTCCGCGGCGTTTGGATTTGCGGAACACGGAGAGCGGCGCCTTTCGGGGTGTGGATTATCCGCTTTTTTGCGGACAGGGGAATTATAACACGGAAAGAAGGAAAAATCAAGCTGTTTTCTGCGGCATTGCCCGATTTTTTTGGAAAAAACGGACGGGAAAGGGGATTTTTCGGCGAATTTCCCGCGGGGGATGAAATTTTACAGGTTTTTCACAATGGGGAAGAGCGTTCCGCTTGACTTTTGAAAGGGGCGGCGTTAGAATAGGAAAGATCGCGCGGGACAGCCCGCTTTTTGAAATTCTGCGATCGAGGCGAATATGGCGCTCAAAATCAAAAAATTCAAGCGCGCGGCGGCCTCGGTGGATCTCACCGAAGGCCCCCTTTTCAAGCGCATGGTCCTCTTCACCCTGCCCATCATCGCGACGGGGGTCTTGCAGCTTCTCTTCAATACGGCCGATCTCGTCGTCGTGGGCAATTCCACCGACCCGACCGCGCTCGGCGCCGTCGGCGCGACCGGCCCGCTCATCAACCTCATCGTCAATCTCCTTCTGGGGCTCTCGGTCGGGGCGGGCGTGCTCGCCGCCAACTATTTCGGTTCCAAGGACGAAAAGAGTATGCACGAACTCGTCCATACGGCGTTCCCGACGGCGGCGATCGGCGGCGTGATCTTCGGGCTCGTCGGGTTTTTCGGCGCGCGGGAATTTCTGATCCTGATGGACACCGACTCCGCCCTGCTCGAAAAAGCCACTCTCTACGTCAAGATCTATTCGATCGGGATCCCGGTCTCGATCGTCTACAATTTCGGCGCGGCGATTTTACGCTCGGTGGGGGACACGACCTGTCCGCTCATCTTTCTCACGATCGCGGGCGTCGTGAACGTCATCTTTAATTTGATCTTTGTGTTCTGTTTCCACATGGACGTGGACGGCGTTGCGATCGCGACCGTCATTTCGCAGACGATTTCGGCGGTTTTCGTCGTCTTTTACATGATGAAGGTGAAGGAATCCTACCGTTTCAGCCCGCGTAAGATGAGATTTTACAAGGATAAGTTCCTGCGCATGGTCGTGATCGGGCTGCCCGCGGGCATTCAGGGCTCCTTCTTTTCCATCTCCAACATCATCATCCAGGCGGCGATCAACCCCTTCGGCACCGTGGTCGTCTCGGGCAATACTTCGGCCGCGAACATCGAGGGCTACGTCTACGTCGGCATGAACGCCTTCCATCAGACGGCGCTCAACTTCACGGGGCAGCACATCGGCGCGAAAAAGTACAAACGGATCAAGAAGATCACCTTCCTCTGCGTGCTCTGCACGGGGGTGGTCGGGCTGTTTCTGGGGCTGGGCGCCCTCGCGCTCGGACATCCGCTTTTGAACCTCTATTCCCCGGGACGGGAGGACATGATCGCGGTCGGCATGCTGCGGCTCGAAATGATCTGCGTCACCTATTTTACGTTCGGGATCGGCGACGTCCTGAGCGGCGTTCTGCGCGGCATGGGGCATTCCACCTCGTCCATGCTCATCACGCTGGGCTGCGTCTGCGGGCTGAGGATCCTCTGGGTATACACCATTTTCCAAGTTGAGGCTTATCATACATTGAAGGTCCTGTTCTATTCTTATCCGATCTCGTGGATCGCAAACATGGTCTTGCAGGCGGCGCTGCTGCTCTTCGCCTATACAAGGCTTCTGAAACGGGCGAAACGGGAGGAAGCGGAGAAAATTTCGGAGGAAGCGGGCGGCGGAGAGCCGTCTTTGGAGGCGGAAAACCCCCTTTCGGCGGAAGAAAGCGGGGATTGTGCCCTGTTTTGCGAAGAGAGCCCCCGAAATTTGAAAGAAAGTTCGGAATTTGATTGATTTTTTTCGGGATTTGTTGTAGAATAAGGACAGAATAAACTTTTTTTGGGATTGTATGTCTGAAATTTTACTGAAAGGGATCCATAAAGTCTATCCCGCCGGGACGCATGCGGTCTGCGATCTTTCTCTCCACATCAAAGACGGAGAGTTTCTTGCGATCGCGGGACCGGAGGGCTGCGGAAAGTCGAGCGTCCTTCGCATGATCGCGGGACTCGAGGAGGTCACTTCGGGAGAGATCCGTCTCGACGGGGCGCTCGTCAACGAGAAGGAGGCGAGAGACCGCGACCTTGCGGTCGTTCTGCCCGACTACATCATCTACGCCCATCTTTCCGTCTACGACAATCTCGCCTACGGCTTGAAGCGGCGCAAAGTTCCCAAAGAGATCATCGACATGAAAGTAAAGGCGGTGGCGGAGATTTTGGGACTTTCCGACAGCCTTTCCAAAAAGCCCAAGACGCTCGCGGGCGCGCAGCGGCTGCGGGTCGCGCTCGGCAGGATCGTCGTGCGGGAGCCCAAGGCGGTCCTTTTCGACGAGCCGCTCTCCAATCTGGACGCCAATCTGCGCCTGAAAATGCGCACGGAGCTTGCGAAACTCCACGCGCGGTTGGGCGGGACGTTCGTCTACATTACCCACGACGCGCGCGAGGCGATGACGCTCGGGACCCGGATCGCCGTCATGAAGGACGGGTTCTTGCAGCAGATCGACACGCCGCGCAATCTCTATGACTATCCCGCGAATCTCTTCGTTGCGGACTATATCGGCAGTCCGCACATGAATTTCTACGAAAATTCGACGATCACCCTCGAGGAGGGCCGGATCTATCTCAATTTCGGCGCAGGAAACAAGATCTTTTTGTCCAAGGAATTTGTTTCGAGGATCAAAAACGCCGACGAATACATCAACACGGGGAAGGTCGTCACCTTCGGGATCCGTCCCGAGGACGCGCGGATCGAAAAGGAATTTGTCGCCGCCTCGCCCGACACCGTCATCGAGGCGCGGGTGGACGTTGCCGAAAAGCTGGGCGAAAAGACGCAGCTTTACTGCGAGCTCGCAATGGTAGACGGGGGAAAGTCGATCGGCGACAGCCCGACTCAGCTCATCGCCGACGTGCCGCAGCGGACGGAAGTTTCGGCGGGCGACATCGTAAAACTTGCGCTCGATCCCGCCCATCTCCATTTGTTCGACGGCTACACCCAGGCGACCATGCTCGAAAGGGACGAGCAGTACGAGGTCTTGCCCGAATTTGCGGACGACGCCGCGTTCCTGCCGCGAACGCCGCAGGAGGAGCAAGCGCTCCGCGACGGGGAAAAGGCGCAGCAAAAGAAGGGCGCAAAGCGCAGATAAGCGAAGGAAGAATCATTTTTTTACCGAAGAACACCGCAAGAGGTGTTCTTTTTGGAAGCGGGGGCGCCGCCGCGGTCTTTCGGGCGCAAAAAAATATTCGGAGGAGATCATGAGGCTTGCCGAGGATCTTTTACCGAAGAGGAGCCCCGATGGGGAGAGTTGCGAAGGAACGGTGCTGAGATTTTCGGGGGAGGAGACCGGCGCGGGGGGCAAAATCGCCCGCTCGGGAGGAAAGGTTCTTCTCGTCTTTTCCGGGGACGATCCCGCCTTTGTCGAGGCGGCGCTGAGCCCGAGGGCGATCTCGCTCGTCTTTGACGGGGATTGCCTGCCTCTTTTTTCGATGCCGGACGGCGTTTCGCGCGTGCTTGCCTCGGGAGAGGGGGATCTTTTGCGGGCGGCGCGCTATTTTGCGGAGATCCGCGGCGTCCCCTGCACCCTCTATCCGTCCCATCCGGCGCTCGAAGGGTGCCTCGAAGAGCGGGGAAAGGTCTTGATCGGCGGGGAGCCCGCGGACGCCCCCCTTGCGGCGGCAGAGGAGATCGTCTGGGACCGCGAGGCGCCGGGGCCGTTGCTTGCCGAGGGCTATGCGCGCTGTCTGCTCGCCCGGCTTGCGGCGCTGGAGGGAGCGGCGCTCTCCCGTTTTTCCGGGAAGGAGGGAGAAGAGATGGAAGCCGAATTTCCCGTCGCGACGGAGGCGGAGGAGATCGTCCTTGCGAATTTCCGCCAGCGGAAGAGAGAGCGCGGGGGCTTTCCGGTGGGGGAGGGGACGGCGCTTGCGGCGCTCTTGAAGGAGCGCGGGGAAAAATATCCCTTCTGGCGCGCCTATTTGCAGCTTTCGGCGCTGTATGCCGCCTTTTTCGAAAAGGGCAAGCCGCGCCGCTATTTCACCCCCGACTATCGGAAACGGGCGGAAAACGCGGGGGGAGCGGTCTTTTCGGTGCCGACGCCGGAGGAATACGTTTTGCGGGCGATGACCCTCGAACGGATCCGCGCCCCGTTCGCACGCGCGGCGGCGGCGATTTCGGACGAGCGGGAGGAGCGGGCGAAGATCATGTCCGCCCTTGCGGGCGAGCCCGTGTCCCGCGGCGCGGGGGAGCTGAGAAATTTGAAAATACTGCCCGAACGGGCGCCGGAGGGGCTCTCCGCCCTCATCCGCGACTTCGGGCTCATGGAATGGGAATTATGACCAAAGAGGAGATCCTGCAAAAGACCGGGGCGTTCCTGCTCGATCTGGACGGCACCGTCTATCTGGACGGAACGCCGATCGGGCATGCCGTCGAGACCCTCCATTGGCTTCGGGAGAGAGGAAAGAAGCTCGTCTTTCTGACCAACAATTCCTCCCGAACGGCGGAGGCGTATCGCCTGCGACTTTCGGCGGCGGGGCTCTTCGGGGAGGGCGATCTCGTCTATACCTCGGGAAACGCGGCGGCGGAATACCTTGTGCGGAATTTTCCCGGAAAGCGGGTCTTTCTGCTCGCAACGAAAGAAGTGAAGCGGGAATTTACTTGCGCCGGGGTGCAGATCGTCGAAAAAGACCCCGATTTGTGCGCGCTTGCATATGATACGGAGCTCACTTATGAAAAGATCCGCATGTTCGACGGCTTTTTGAAGCGCGGCTTGCCCTATCTTGCGACCCATCCCGACGACGTTTGCCCCGCAAAGGGGACGTCCGTGCCCGACGTCGGTTCCTTTCTCGCCCTGTTCGAGCGCTCCGCAAATCGCCTGCCTGACGTCATCATCGGCAAACCCTATTCGGAAATGGCGGACGGGATCGCAAAACGGCTGGGGCTTCCCAAAGAGAGACTGTGCATGGTCGGCGACAGGGCGTACACCGACATCCGCTTTGCGAATCGGAACGGCCTGATGAGCGTTCTCGTCCTCTCGGGCGAGACGAGGCGGGAGGATCTGCCCGCGCTTTCGGACAAGCCCGATCTCGTGCTGCCCTCCCTCGACGGGCTCATAACGGAATAAAAATTGTTTGAAAACCGCGGTTTCCGGTTATAAGAACCATAATCAAGGAGAAGGAGATACAACCATGCGGGAAGTTACGTTGATCCAAAGTTCGCCCGTGCTCTTGTTTGCGCTCTCGGGCGAGATCGACTCCAAAAATGCGGACGAATTCGAGTCCGAAGTGCTTTCGGCGTTCCGGGCGTCCCCTGCGGACGTCGAGTTCGACTGCGAGAATTTATCCTTTATCGACTCGACGACGCTCGGCGCGTTCGTCAAGATTTTGAAGCGTCTGCGCGAGAACGGCAAGACCATGAAATTGAAAAAAACGCAGCCGCGGATCAAAAAACTTTTCGTTATCTGCGCGCTCGACGCGATCATGGAGATCGAATGATGGAACTCATGTCTTTGGAATTTCCGCTCGCAAAGGAAGTGTTGACGACGGTCCGCCTGGTGACGGGCGGCGTCTGTGCCCTCGTCGGCTTCGGGCTGGACGAGGCGGAGGACTGCAAGGTCTGCGTCACGGAGAGTTTGCTCCTGCTTCTGGGCGGCGGCGGGAAGAATGCCCGCGTCGCCTTCACGCGCGGGGGCTCGCTCGAAGTGAAGTTGGAGGCGGAATACAGCGCAGAAAAGGGCGCGGACTCCCTGGAAGAGGAGATCTCGATCGCGCTTTTGAACGCGCTCGTCAAAGATCTGAAGATCGTTCGGGAAAAGGAGCGCGCCCGCATTTCCTTCGGGTTCGGAACGCTGTAAATATGGAAGAACAGGAACTCTTTGCCCGCTATCGGCAAACCCATGATCTGGCGCTTCGGAACGAGATCGTCGAGCGCAATCTCCATATCGCCGCGATGATCGCCAAGAAATTCGTCGGGCGGGGCGTCGAGTACGACGATCTGTTCCAGGTCGCCTCGCTTGCGCTTTTGAAGGGGGTGGACCGCTATGACGAGACCAAGGGGATCAAGTTTTCGACCTTCATCACCCCCACGATCGCGGGGGAGATCAAAAATTATTTCCGCGACCGTTCCCGGCTCATTCATCTGCCGCGGAACGTCACCGAGCTGCGCGCCCGGGCGAAGAGCGCCGCGGAAGAGCTGTTCGCGCTCGAAGGAAGAGAGCCGTCCGTTTCCAGGATCGCCGAAAAGATCGGCGTGAGCGAGGAAGAAGTCGTCTCCGCGATGGAGGCGGGGGGCGTGGTGTCGCTGGACCGTCCCGCCGGCGGCGAGGAGGGGGGAGGTGCCCTTTTGGAACTCATCCCCGACCGCGACGACGCCTTCGATCAAATCGAGCGGGAGGACGTCGTGCGCGCGGCGCTCAAAGAACTGCCGCAAAAGGAGCGCGAGCTCGTCGCCTACCGGTTCGGGCAGGAACTGTCCCAGACGGAGACGGCAAAGCGCATGAACGTCTCGCAGATGTACGTTTCGCGCCTGGAAAGAAAGGTGCTGGAAAAGCTGAGGGACTCCCTCAGAAAGAGTTTGGCGGAATAACGGTATGATGTATTTCGAGATCGAAGATTTCGAAGCGCTGCGGGCGGCGCTGCATGAGATGTGTTCGCGCTTCTTTGCGGAGCGGATCCCCGAAGAGGCCGTCTATCATTGCCGGCTCGTCGCGGACGAGCTGCTCTCCAACGTCTTGCAGCACGGCGGGGGAAAGGCGTTTTTCCGCGCCGGACGGGAAGGGGATAAGATCTTTCTTGCCGTCCGCGGGGAGAATGAGTTCCGTCCGCCCGAAAAGAGCGCGCTTGCAGACGTCTTTTCCGAGCGCGGCAGAGGGCTCTATCTCGTCGACCGGTTCTGCGAGAGCCGGGATTATTCCGAAACGGACGGGATCCGCGTTTTTGTCAGGATCTCTTAAAAGAAAGTCAGGATATCTTAAAAGAAAGAAAGGGGGGCGCCCCGGGCAAGATCTTGCCCGGGGCGCCCTGATTTTTGCAGGATTTCGGCCTCTTTATGCCGTTTTTTGAGATTTTGGCTTACTTCGCGCCGTTTGCGAATTTTTTGACTTACGGAGCCGCGCCGTTTTTGAGTTTCAAAGGTTTACACGGCGCCGCGGGAGGAGGGCTGTTCGTCGAAGTCGGGCGCGGGGATCCGCCGCGCTCTCTCCGTTTCCCGCTGCTTTTTTGCGGCTCTGCGCTTTTCCCGTTCCGCGCGCGCTCCTCTGCCCGCCAGCGAACCCGCAAAGAGGGAGACGGTCAAAGCGAGCAGCGGACTGATCAGAAGGAGGGCGGCGGGCAGCGGCTGGACGGTGAAAAATTGCAGGAGGGAGGCGTAGACGCTCCCATAGCGAAGCAAAAGCAGGACTTCGCAGGCGATCTGGGCGCCGAAGCGCAGGAAGTCGAAGAAATATCCGCGCCGGACGTTGAGCCGCAGTAGGGAAAAAAGCAGGTTGACAAGGGTGACGCCGCACAGGATCAGAAGAGTCAGTCGCGCCGCACCGCCGTGCGCGCCGTTCGAAAAGATCAGCTCGTTGACGTCCTTCGAAAGCGGGGAGCTGGGGAGGCAGAGCGCGAGTGCGGGGCAGAGGGAGAGAAGGAGCAGGAGAAAGTTCAGCGCCCCTCTGCCGCCGTTTTCGGACAGCGAGATGAGGACGAGAACGAGAAGGGTAAGCCCCGCGGCGAGCGCGGAGGGAAGGTCGAAAAATTCGGCTTCTATTTGGGGATAGGACAGGGCGCGGAAGATGAAGTTCCCGAAAAAGAGCGCCGAATAGGAGAGCAAGAGCAGCTTCCCGATTCGAAGGCACAGCTTTCGGGAAGAGTTCGGGAGCAAGATCGCGCCGATCGTCAGGAAAAAGCAGAGCGCGAGCGACGCGGAGAGAAAGATCGCCGCAAAATAGAGAAAGAGCGGCAAAATCTGTGCGAGCGAGGAAGCCGCAGCGATCTCCGGCATGGGAATGCTGCCGCGCAAGATCTCGAGCACCGCCCCGAGAAGGGAGCCGCGCAGCACCGGCGCGCCGCCTGCGAGCGCATAGCCGACGGGGGAGCCGCCCGTATAATAGCCGATGAGCAGCCCAAAGACCCCGATGAGGCTTAAAAGCGCCGAGACCGCGGCATAGACGGGCGCGCGCCGTCTCACCTCGTCCGATACCCCCTCTTTCCGGCGCTTTTTCCGTTCGTTTCGCTCCGCTTTTCGTCCCTGTTTCTCCGTTTTTGCACGTTCCGCCATAAGATCCTCCCAATGAACCGTTTTTCGATTTTTCCGCGGGGAAAAATCCGAAACCATTTTAGATCAACCCCCCGTGCGGATTTTGTCGGGCTTTGCCCGTTTACGGCTTCTTGCGGCGATTCGGTTTTTCCAAACAAAAAAGACCGTGCCGCCGATTTTTCTCTTTCTTTGAAAAGTTCTTGAAATTTTCAGCGCGGCGTGATATAATCACATCAAAGGGGACCCAAAATCCGAACAAAGGGGGCTGTTATGGAAGAAGATCAAGAGAAAAAGGCCGAAGAATTCTTCGAGGAAGCGTCGGAAGGACAGACCGGGGAACGGGCGGAGGAAGAAACGCCTCAGCCCCGGAAACAGAAAAGACAGCTGCGCTGTTTCGTCGCGGTCATGCTTGCGCTATTCATCGCCGCGGCCGGCTTTGTGGGCGGCTGGTTCGGGTATTATCTTTCGATCGACGAAAAGGAGCGGGAACTGATGTGGGCGCTCGACATCGTCAAGGACCATTACTACCGTCCCGTCGATGAGGACGAACTCTATGACTCCGTCTATGGGGGGCTTCGGCTCGACAGCTATACCCGCTTTTTCCCGCCCGTCGATTATTCCGATTATCAGGCGGGAAACGCCGGGCAGAACGTCGGCGTGGGGGTCTCCCTCACGGACGAGCGCAAGGACGGCGTCTCCATTCCGCGGTTTTTCATCGTCTATGAAAATTCGCCCGCCTGCCGCGCCGGGATCCGCAAGGGCATGTACCTTTTGGGCTTCGGAAAGAGCGAAGACTCCCTTCAAACAGGCGTGAACTCGGACTTTACAAAGTTCGTCAGCGAACAGGAAGGGGAGTTTGTGGCGCGCTGCGGCTATGCGCGCGACGGCTCGGACGCCGCCATTTTCACGCTCACGCGCGGAAACTATCAGGCGGGATACGTCCATTACCGCGACAGCGAGACTTCCTTCCGTTTTCTCGGCGAAAAGAAGCCGCAACTGACCGAGACGAACGAGCCGCTGCCCGCTTTGGGCGACAAGACCGCCTACATCCGTCTCGACGAATTCAACGGCAACGCGGCGGACGAGTTCGAGGAATGCCTTTCCAAGATGAAGGAGCGCGGCAGGGTCAATCTCATTCTCGACCTGAGGACGAACGGCGGCGGCTCGATGAAGGTGCTCACCGAGATCGCCGCTCATCTCCTGCGGAATGCGACGGGGCGCTCTCCCGTCGTGGCGCGCGCCGTGTATCGCGACGGCTCTTCGGAGGAGTTCGACGCGGACGGGAACGATTTTGCGGAATATTTTTCGGCGGAGTCGAGGGTGCGCGTGCTTGCGGACGAGAGTACGGCGTCGGCGTCGGAGTGCCTGATCGGGGCGATGGTCGATTACGGGACGCTTGAACTTTCGGATATCTATCTGCGCGAGGATGAAAGGGGAGTCGCCAAGACGTACGGAAAGGGGATCATGCAGACGACCTATCCCTATCCGCTGACGGGTGCGGCGATGAAGCTGACGACTGCGGAGATCTTCTGGCCGAACGGCAAGAGCATTCACGGCGTGGGGGTTTTGCCCACAGACGGGGCGATCCCGGTCGCTGCCGACCGCATTTGGGGTGCCGACGATCCAATGCTGGCCGCGGCGATCTTCTGATCGGGCCAAATTATAAGGCTGGGAATAGAAACAAGGTGGAGAGATGGAAAGCCGCCCGAGGCGGACGCCTCGGGCGGCTCTTATTGGGCAAACCTTTTTGCAAAATGCGCCTGTTGAAAAGAAAAAAGAGAGCGCGGTTTTGCTTGAAAGATTGCCCCGATCCGCATTCTTACATCCCTGTCGGAATGCGGACGGCTAAACGGCTTTCACCGCTTTTGCTTGTGAAGTTATTGAGTAAATGAAGTTATTAACCCGTGACCGTTACCTTATCTAAATCAAGTGTTGTAATATGAACCGTAACCTGATATGCGCAATCACATGTATCTTCCGAACATCCACAACTTTCACTTCCCGAGTGTTCCTTACATTCATCTGCCGCATTTTTGCCCCCTGCATCATCTGCGGTTATTGTCATACTTTTGATTTCGCTGGTTTTTGTAATGCAGGCAACGGCTTTCCAACCATTTGTTTTATGAGTTTCATATTGTGCGTCTCTTAAGATCGCAACAGCCGCAGTGCTTCTAACGGTGCGAATATTCGCGTTCTTGGTCGCCTCCTTTGCGTCGTTCAGCGAACTAACGAAAAGCGGAACTGCAATGGCTACGAGAATTGCGATGATCGCAACGACGATCAAGAGTTCTGCAAGGGTAAAGCCCTTTTTGTTTCTTTTTTGCATGGTTTTTCTTCTCCTTAAAAATAAATTTTTATAAATTGCCGCCGGGACGAAGCGGCATTTATTCCGTTTTTGCAGGGCATTTATATCACTGCATAAAAAATGGAAAATGTTCATAGATTAGCTTAATCTATGAACATTTTCCAACTTGACGGCGCATAAAATATGAAAGTTCGGAAATTTTTTTGAAAAACAGGCGATTTTACTTGACGGATAAAAGGAAATATGTTATTCTATAAATAGATTTTGTACATAGATTAAGCTAATCCATGTACATTTTTTTCGGCGGCCGATCCTCCAAAGGCCGTCTTTTTTATCACAAAAAAACAAAAGCCCCGCGGGCAATTCTGCCCGCGGGGTTCATCCAAATTTCATGTTTTTATGCCGTTTTTTCGTCGTCTCCGCCGTCTGCGGATTTTTTGACCATGGATTCGGGGATCAGTCCGAGCCGGGAAAGCTCGTCGTCCGGGATCTCGTCGTTCAAGACCTCGCCGTCCGCCGTCTGCCCCTTTTCGCCGCCTTCGGAAAGCTCCTCGCCGCTTGCCGCCTCCTCCGCCAGCGTTTCCTTATAAAGTTTGTCGGTCAATCTGCCGTGCTTTTTCTGGATGAAATAGGCGGTCACGATCAGCCCCGCGAAGAGGACGAGCGCGACGATCCAGCCCACCCAGATCCGCCCCGTGAGCCCCGCGACAAGGAAGGTGATGAAGGTGATCCCGGCGATCAGAAGGGCGTTCGGAAGCTGCGCCTTGACATAGCCGAGATGGTTGCTCTTCGCCGCGGCCGCGGAGAGAATGGTTGCGTCCGAAATGGGGGAGACCTGATCGCCAAACACCGAGCCCGAAAGCACCGCTGCGATCGTGAGGATCAAAATGTCGGCGCCGATCTGCTGGCCCATCGGCACGACGATGGGGACCATGATCCCGAACGTGCCCCAGGAAGTCCCCGTCGAGAAGGCGACGCCCATCGCCGCCAGGAAGAAGATCGCGGGAAGCAGCGTCTTGAGGTCGCCGATCCAATAGGCGAACGCCGTGACGAACTTGTCAAGGTTCATCTCCTCGCAGACGCCCGTCAGCGTCCAGGCAAAGGCCAGGATAATGATGACGTCGGCGATCGACTTGAAGCCCGCCGTGAAACAGCCGGTGTATTCTTTCAGCGTCATGAGCTTGCGCGGAAGATAGAGGGGCAGGCAGAGAATGATCGCAATGCAGCCGCCCATGGCGAGCGAAGTATTCGTGTCGAACATCGCCTGTCCGTCCGAAGTTTTCAGAAGAAGGAAGGTGCAGCAGCTTGCGATGAGCGCCGCGATCGGGATCAGAAGATCGAACACCCTGCCCTTGAGGCTGAAAGAGATCTCCTCATCCGACTGCGCGATCTCGAGCCCGCCCGTCAAATCGCCTGTCAGGATCGCGTGGCTCTCATGCTTGTAGAGCCCGAAAAGGTCGATCCCGAGGATCGAGGTGACGATGAGGAAGAGTAACATCAAGATGGGATAGAAGTTGCAGAAGATGGTCTTGACATAATAGCCGAACGCCTCGGCGGAAGTCGCGTTCATGCCCTCGCCGATGTTGCCGGCGATCGCGCTCGCCCAGCTCGAGATCGGCACGAGAATGCAGATGGACACCGAGATACTGCCGACGAGGAAGGCGGTCTTTGCGCGCGAGATCCTGTAATTGTCGTTGACGGGCTGCATGATCGAGCCGTTCGTGAGACGGTTGAAATAATCGTCCATGAAAAGGGTGCAGCCGAGCCCCGTCGTCGCAAGGAGAGCGCCCTTGCGCGATTTGATGTGTTTGTGCACCCAGTTCCCGAACGCCTTCGCGCCGCCCGCCTTGTTCATCAGGGCGACCAGAATGCCGAGTTCCAGAATGAAGATCAGGATCCCCGCGTTCCCCGCGCCCGTGACGACGACCTCTCCGCCCGAAACTTCCGTGCTCGGCCCGATCGCGCCCGCCATGATCTCAAACAGTTTGACCAGCGCGTTGATCGGGTTCCCGTGCGCAAGAAACATCGAGCCCACGAAGATCCCCAGAAACAGGGAGACGTAAACTTCCTTGGTGAGAAGGGCGAGCACGATCGCGGCAAGCGCGGGAAGCAGCGCCCAGAAATAATCCCCCATGAATTGCAAAGCGTTGCCGGCGTTGATTTCGGCTTCGGCGACCGCAAGAATCTCTGCAAAACTGACGTTCATAGTCCGCTCCTTGTAATAAATCGGAATGATTTTATTCATTATATAATTTTTTTGGGGAAAAGTCAACTGTTTTCCGGGGAAGAGGGCAAGAAATCGGGGCGGAAAGACGGAAAAGCGTCAAGGAAACAGGAGGAGCATGAGTTCGAGCCCCCCGAGCGCGGCGAAAAGGGCGGGGAGCCCCGCCGCAACGCCCATTTTCAGAAAGTCGAGATAGGAGAATTTCAGCCCGTGGCGGCTGAGGATGGAACTCCACATGATCCCCGCAAGGGCGCCGATGGGGGTGAAGAGCGCCCCGAGGTTGGAGCCGACGATCGTCGCGTACACCGCCCCGGCGGCGGAGGCCGCGGGAAGATGGCCGAGGACGTCGGAAAAGAGCACGCTCATCGGAATGTTGTTGATGACGTTGGCAGTCAGAAAGGACGCCGCGCCGTATTTCAGAACGAGCAGGTCCTCCCCGAGGAATTTTGCGATCGCCTCGGTCGCGCCGCGCTCGGAGAGGGCGGAGATAAACACGAACATGGACAGGAGGAAGGGGATGAGCTCGTAGGGCGCGCGTTTGAGACAGCCCGCAAGAGGCTTCGGCGGCTTTTTCCGGACGGCGGAGATGACGAGGGTGGAGAGGAACAGGCTGAAAACGGCGCAGAGGGAGACGAGCCACATTTCAAGCCCCAGATAGGAGCCCGCCGCAAGCAGGACGGTGCAGGCGCCGAGATGGATGAGCCCCGTCACGAGCAGGGGTTTGTCGCAAAGGTCGATTTTTTCGGGCAAATTTTCCATGGGTGCCGAGAGTTTTTTGCGGAACAGCAGCCAGAGGGCGCCAAACGCCGTGCCGCCCGCAAAGAGGGTGGGCACGAGGCTCACTTTGAGATAGGAAACGAAGTCGATGCCCGCCGCGGTCGCAAGATAGATGTTGGTCGGGTTGCCGATCAGAAGGGCCATGCTCCAGGTGTTGGCGGCGACAAATTCCGCCGCAAGATAGGGGATGGGGTCGATCTTGGCGTTCTTCGCAAAATAGCAGATGAAGGGGGTGAAGGAGAGGATGATGACATCGTTCGAAGTAAAGACGGTGAGCGCCGAGACGGTGAGATAGAGGATCAGAAAGAGCTTTTTCTGCCCGCCCCGCGCCCGCCGCAGGGCGGCGCCGGCAAGATAGCGGAAAAAGCCGAGCTCGTCCAAAAAGACGGAGAGCACCGTCATGGAGAGAAACAGGACGAGGATCTTCAGCGGATTGACCGCGGTGTCCGCGATAAGTGCCGTCCCCAGAGTTTTCACGTCCGCGAGCCCGCTTGCAAGCAAAACGGCGGCGCCGAGCAGCGTCGCAAGCCAATAGGTCGAGACGGAAATCTTTCCGATCTTCAGTTTCGGGAAAAACAGCACGCAGACGATCATCAGAGCGACCGACGCGGCGCAGATCAGCACGACAGGCAGCATTTTTCTTCCTTTCCTGTTTGAAACGGTCTCTGTTTTATCACAAATCGGCGCGTTTGTCAACGAAATCGCCTTTCTCGCGCAAAACAGCCCCGAAATTCTTCCGATGTGAAAGAAATTTCACATTTTTAACACATTTTCTGAATCTTTATAACAATTTGAATTCTTTTTCCCAAATGCTTGACAAATCGGCGGGAGGGTGTGATATAATATAAAAGGAAAAGTGGAGGGGAGTCGGCTTTTCCGAAGGGGGAGAATAGAGTGAAAAAATTCGCTGCTTTGCTTTTTGCCGCAGTCATGGTTGCCGCAACGGCGCTCGGTCTTTGCGCATGCGACAGCGATCACGTTCACGTCTATGGGCAGGAGGTCATCCGGGAAGCGACCTGTTACAGCGAGGGAGAGGTGCGGCTCGTCTGCCTCGAATGCGGCGACGTCCGCACGATCGTCATGCCCATCGTCCCGCATAGCTTCACCGTGTGGGAGGTCGTCACGGAAGTTACCTGCAACGAGGACGGACTCTGGAAGAGAAGATGCACGATGTGCGGGCTGCAACAGACGGGCGAGATCCCCGCAAGAGGGCACGATTGGGGAGAATGGGAGATCCAAGAGGCGACCTGCGAGATGAGCGGGTTGATGGTTCACAAGTGCACCCGCTGCGAGGAGACGGAAGCTCGGATCATCGGCGCGCTCGGACATCTGTTCGACACTGCCTTCACGATCGACAAGCACCCGACCAAGACGCAGGACGGTCAGCGTTCGCGTCACTGTCTGCGCCCGGGCTGCAATGCGGTCACCGACGTCGAGATCATCCACAGGCTCGGCGGAGACTGATCGAAGGGCGCTCAAAAGATCTGAAAAAATTTATTTTTGAACATTCGACCGACGGGGACAAAATCCGTCGGCTTTTTTTATAAAACGGCAGAAAAATACAAAATTTCCCGATTTTACTTGACAGCTTTTTTCCAAATCCATATAATGAAACAAAACTCATTGCATAAGCTATAGGAAAATTCGAGAAAAAAGAGGAGATTTACTTTGAAAGGGAAAATGAACAAGAAAAAAATCGTAGGGACCTGCCTTGCGGCGACGCTTTGCTGTGCGCTTGCGGGCGCCGCGCTGTTCTTGCCGCTCCGGCCTGCCTATGCGGATCTTGCCAAGATCAAGGATACCGATTATACGATCACGTCGGACACTTCCTTCCGCGTTTCGCCCGATGTTGTGGAGCGCAATCTTGTCATGAACACCGAATCCGGCACCCAGACGCTCGGCTATGTCATGGACATCAAAGCGGACAGAAAGAACGTCAAATTCCGCGCAAGTTACGGAAATCTGGACGAAACCAAAACGAATACCTGGACGTTCAAGGCGCTTTCCGATCAGATGAAGGAATATCAGACGAAATATCCCGACGAGCGGGTCATCGCGGGCGTCAACTCCGATATTTTCAATATGACGACGGGCGAGCCGACGGGCATGCTGGTGATCCGCGGCAAAAAGTTCCATGAGAACAAGGACCGCGCCTATTTCGCCTCGTTCAGCGATGGCAGCGTCGGCATTTTCGAGGCGGGCACGACAATCGAACAAGCGGAACAAAAACAGAGAGAAAAGACAAAGAATCCGAATATTACGATCGAGGACGCGTCGGGCGGATTTTTCACGCTTGCGATGGACGGGAAACTGACAAGCGGCGCTGACACTGACGCTTCGCTCGTTCCGAGAACGGCGATCGGGATCAAAGAGGACGGTTCCGTCGTCATTCTCTGCGTGGACGGCAGACAGGCGCCCCGCTCTTCCGGCCTGACGACCAGAGAAGTCGCCTATACCATGCTCCATTTGGGCTGCAAGGACGTTCTGAACTTCGACGGCGGCGGCTCCACGACCTTCTCCACCCATCGCGAGGGCGAAAACGAGGCGGTCATGCGCAATATCCCGTCGGACGGCTTCGAGCGGACGATTTCTTCGGCGCTTCTCATCACGACGACGGCACAGCCGAGCGGTCAGTTCGACCATGCCTCGATCACGCCGCAGAATGAATACTATACGCCCGGCTCCGCGGTGGAGCTTTCGGCGCTCGCCTCCGACGCATACGGCTTTGCGGTCGATCAAATTCCCCAAGGCGAATGGAAGGTCAAGGACGCGAACGGCGCCGAAAAAGGGACATTTACGGACAGTTCTTTGAGCGGAAACACCGCAAAGGCGACCTTTACGGCGCCCGAAAATTTTGTCGGCGACTTGACGGTCGAATACGTCGTAGGCGGGCAATCCAAGGGCGAAACGACGCTCGGTTTTTATCATCCAGATACCCTTTCCTTCCCGTCCGAGTCGGTGAATCTGGACTACAAGCAGGAGACTGATTTCGGTCTCACCGCCTTTTATAACCAAAAGATCGTCCATTTGAAGCCGGGCGATATTCAATGGGAAGAAAAATTCGAAGAGCTGCGCGTCAGCGGCGTTGGCACCCTGTATCCGCATGAAGAGAAAAAGACAAAAGAGCAATACTTCGGACACGGAGAAACCTATACGGAAGCGGAAGATAAGTCTTATGCGGAATATGAAAAAGTGTATGAACATTATACAGAAGAGTATAATGAATGGCAAAAAGATAAAAATCGATATGCCACGGGAACATTCGAGGGATTGAAATTCACGGTCACGGAGAATTGGAAGATCTCCTCGAACGCAACCGTGACGGCGACCTATCAGGGGGAAGAGAACAAACAGGAGAAAGTTTCGAAATCCATTTATGTGAAGATCGGCATGCAGCCGAGCCTTGTCATCAACGGCGGCGACGAGGGCGAGGCGGAAGTCGCAGACAAGAACAACACGAGTTTCCATGCCATCGACTACGCAAAGTTCGGCAGAGTCAGCCTTGAAGGCGGCAAGATCATCAAATGGGACAATGAAAGCGAAGGAGAAAGCGCGGATACCGTCGATCTTGTCACGGCGCACTATGTCGAAACGAACGGGGCAGATCGCGGCGGACAGGAGAGCGCGGAAGTCGTCTCGACCGACAAGCAAGAATGGGCAGAGATCGTCCGTTTCGGCAAGAAGGCGATCAAACTCAATTATGACTTTTCGCAGAGCGAAAATAAGATCGAGGGAGCTTGTATTGGCTTTTCCCGTCCGCAGGTCTTGACGGGCTCGCCCACGGCGATCGGGCTTTGGCTCTATGCGCCGGAGGGGACGGTCAACCTTTGGCTCCGCGCGGCGATCGGCGTCCAGAACGTGGGCAGTGAGGATTACACCTACCAATATGTGAACTTCACGGACGCTTGCAATGCGGCGCAGGCGAAGGACAAGACCGACTTCGGCGGGATCAACTGGGAGGGCTGGAAGTATGTCGAAGCCGATCTTTCCGGGTTTGCGGGCCGCGCGATCAAAATCCTGCCCGGCGAGCTTGTCCGCCTGATGTATGCGACGGGAACCTATCAGAACGGCCTCTACGACCGGCACGGCACCCCGATCCCCACAAAGGATTGCAAGGGCTGGGTGCTCATCGACAATGTGCAGTTTGTCTATGGCACGAACACGCAGGACGTCGTGGCGCCGGTGACGGGCGGCATTCGCTATTCCCTCACGGGCGGATCCGATCCGCAGCCGTTGGAGGACGGCATGACGATCCCCTCGAATACGGTCACCTTCCGCACTTCCGCGGCCGACGACACCGCGGTCAGCCCCTATAACTCGGGCATGTCGGAGGCGTGCTACTATTATATCGACGGAAAGCTCTTCCGGGAGAAGGCGTTCCAAACGGACGGCGACTACTGCTACACCGTCTCTCTTCCCGACGGCGAGCACAGCGTGCGTTTTTACGCCAAGGATAATTTCGGAAACGTCTCGGACGAAACCGTCTATTTCTCGGTAAGTGGCGGCGGGGACGGCCCTCGTCTGCGCCTTGAATACGACGATTTCGCCGGGATTGGCAACTATTTCAGGTTCAAACTCTATGCCTTCGGCGCCGTTAAACAGGCGGATCTCACCCTTTCCCTCAACGGGAAATACGAGATCGAAACGATCTGCGCCGACCATGTCACGAAAAAGAGCGAAAAGGACGGCGTCTGGAGCTTTGCAATTGACGGCGGGCTGGACAACGGCTTGGTGGCGACTCTCAAACTGAAGATCCCCGTCAACGTCTTTGCGGGCAGCCTGCTCTCTTTCCAGGCGAGCGGCAGTTTCGAAACGGACGCCGAACAGGGGACGGAAGAGATCGAGACTGTCAATACCTTCCGCATGCGGACGATCTATTCCCCGATCCGGGAATTTTACCATCTCCGCGCGCAGGATATGATCGTCAACATGGGGGACGGGGAGATCTATATCTTCGACACCGAGAACGATCCCGCCGACGAAATCGACGTCTATTACGTTCAGGAAGCGGACGGCGAGGAAAACGCGGAGAGCAAGGAGATAAAGCTCGGCAAGACCGACAAGGACGGCAAGCTCATCCGCGAAGAGGGCGAGGCGAAAAACGTTCTTTTGACGGCGGAGCAGGGGACCTATACTCTGTATGCCATTGACGAATACGGCGCGCGCTCGTTCTATACGGCGGTCACGAGCTACAATGCGGTGCAATATGACGGAGAAGGGGATCCGCCCGTCGCCTATTATGCGATCTTCAATGCGGTGAGCGATCCCTCCACACAGAAAAATATCAGCTGGATGTCCTATATCAAAGATCTGAACGAGGCTTCGAAGGCGAACAAGCTCGAGCTTTCCGAGAGCGAGGATATGAAGGACGCGGTCCTCTATACGGGGACGAGCACGATCGTCAGTTACGACACGCAGAAGAACGCGAACTATGTCAACAACCTTGCGCTCACCTCGCTCAAACCGGGGACGGAATATTATTACCGGGTCGGCGACGGAGAGAATTGGTCGGAGCCTTCCTCTTTCACGACGACGGATAGCCTCATCAAGCGGACGGAGTTCTTCGTCGTCGGCGATATGCAGGGAGAGGACGCGGCGATGGCGTCCAAGTTCTCGGAGAGCATGGAAAAGGCGGGGCACCGGTATCTCTTCGGCATTCAGACGGGCGACTCGGTGGACAATCCCGGCAGCTATGACGAATGGACGGCGCTGCTCAACGTTTTGTCCAACAACGTCTATGCCAAGACGCCGATGATCCATGTGATCGGCAACCATGAGACGGTGAACGATCCCACGGCGTTTGCGGCGCGCAAGATCTACGGCAGCACCGCGGAGGGGCCCTCCGGCTGGACGTCCTATGAGATCGGCGACGTGTATGTCGCCTCCCTCGGGTTCACGACCGACGCGGAGGAGCTCAAAAACTTCGCGGAATGGCTCAAAGAGGACGCGGGAAAGAGCCGGGCGACCTGGAAGATCCTCACCTGCCATGTGCCGATCTTCAACACCAACCCCGAGCAGTCGGAGAGCGAGATCTACCGCCGCGCGGGGCTGGAACAGGCGATCGAGGAAGCGGGCGTGAAATTCGTCTTTTCGGGGCATGATCACAGCTATGCCCGCACCAAGGTGCTCAAAGGGGGCGCCGAGAGCGAGGACGGCGTCGTCTACTTCATCGCGGGCACGGCGGGAGACAAGAAGTACAGCTGCGTCTCTTCGGACAAATTCGAAAAGGCGACGCAGGACTACCATGCCCTCTATCTTTCGGTCAGCGCCAATTCCAGGCATATCGAGATCACCGCATGGGACGTGGACGAGAACGGAACCGCGACGCAGTTCGATTTCTATGAAGCGGGCCCGCGCGAGTGCCAGCTTGCGGACCATCAATTCGAATACAACAGCGAGACAGGAGACTTCTTCTGCAAAGTCTGCGGAAATTATTACAAGATCGACGATCTGAAACTCTATTCGGGGCTCGTGGACGACACGGTGAGCGGGAGCGCCCGCTATCTGCAGGGCGGAAAGTTCCTGACGGGGGCGGTCAACATCGACGGCGTCTGGCATTATTTCGACGAAAACTGCCTTGGGCTCAACGGGACGCTGAAACTCGGCGGCGACACCTTCCTTGAAGACTGCGTCTTTGAAAAGGGCGCGTTTGTTCCCGGCGGCAAGGTGACGGATGCGGGACTTGCGGGGGACGAGGCGTACTTCCTCATCCTCGAAGGAAAGACCTTCTATCTGACGGGGAGCGGCAAAACGTACAGCTTCTCCTCGGAGAGCGGACGGCCCTGGGGGGTTTTGACGGACATCACCGAGATCGTCGTCGGAAAGGACATCACCGAGATCGGCAACGTCGCACTCCGGAACATTCCCAAAGTTACCTCGCTCACCTTTGAAAAGGGCAGCAAACTCGAGGTCATCGGGCAGGACAGCCTGCGCGATCTCGGCAAAGATACGAACATCGAGCTCATCGTGCTGCCGCAATCGGTCAAGACGATCAAAATCGACGCCTTCCGCGGGATCCGAGTCGGGACGTTGGTACTTCCCGACGGCGTGGAGCCCTTCGAGCGGGACGCGTTCCGCTGGTATTTCAAGCTCGAGCTGAACGTGCTCGAAGGGAGCAAAGCGCACACGACCGCCGAATCGCTCGGGCTTCCCTTCAAGACGCGCAGTTATCTCATGAGCGACGGCGCGGACGACATGTTCACGGGCGTCGTCGTGACGGAGAACCAAGACAAGACGGAAAGGGAGATCTACTATGTCGTGGACGGCGAGCTTGCCAAGAGCCGGGAGGAGCGCTTTGCGGCGATTTCTGAGACCGTGAAACGCTATCAGGCGCTGAGCGGCGAGGAAAAGAGCGCGCGGGCGGAGGAGTTTGCGATCCTGAAAGGCTTGACGGAGGAATATAACGGAGACGCAAAGGAGCGGAACGAAGTGCAGGAGCGGGTGTCCGAGGCTGCGTTTGGCCCGTTTGCGGCGGCAGCGGCGGTTGCCGTTTCGGCGGTCGCGGCATTGGCGGGAGCCGTGCTCAAAAGAAGGTTTTGGTAAGGAGATAAAGAAGTGAAAAAATTATTTGGTTTGATACTGCTGATATGCTGCCTTGCGCTGCCTGCGCTTTCGGGCTGTAAAGATCCCTTAAACGTCGATCCCGTCGGTCCGATTGCCGTCGAGCGCGTGACGCTCGACAAGACGTCGCTCGATCTGAAGATCGGGGAATCCTTCCGGCTCCATGCCGAAGTGGCGCCCGAAAACGCCGAAAATAAGGCCGTCAAATGGAGCTCTTCCGACGACAAGATCGCCTCGGTCTCCGACGACGGCACGGTGACGGGGCTTGCGGGGGGAAACGCGACGGTCTCCGTCACGACGGAGGACGGGAACAAGCGGGCGGAATGTAAAGTCGTCGTCGCGCCCAATACGATCTATGAGGATCTTGCCGAATACGCCAAAAAGGAAAGCGACCAGTCCGTGGTCACCGTGACGACGGAGCGGGACGGCGAGACGCTCACCGACCGTTACGAGCTCAAAAGAGGGGAAAACGGCGGATACACCGTCGAGTTCACGCTGGAGAGGCTCGCTACCTTCGAGAAAAAGGACGGGGAGATCGTCCTGCCGGAAAGCGATCGAAAGACCCTTCGCGGGAAGATCACGTTCGGCGCGGACGGAAACGTCACGGGGCGCGAAGGGGAGGAGATCGATCTTCCTGTCAAATCGCTTTCGCCGCGCGGCTTCGACTTCCGCGAAGAGAACTTCTCGGATCCGGTTTTCGAAGAGGGGAGTTTCCGGGCGAAGGTGAAAAACGCCGCGGCATTTCTGAATGCGGCGGAGCTCAAAGCCGAGGACATGACGGTCGAGGCCTCCGTCGAAGCGGAGAGGATCAAACAGCTCTCTGTTTCCTATTCGATTGATGGGTACCATGTGACGATCGTCTATGAATTTTCGAACGATTGAATGAAATAGGTCAAAAGGGGGCGCGGTCCATGCGGACCGCGCCCCTTGCTTTTTTTGAATTGAGTTTTCTGGCACTTTTGAATTAAATTTTCTTAAAAACCGCTTGCGCCGTATTTTTTCGCTTCGGATTTGCGGAAATCGTCGATCTCCTTGACGCAGCCCTTCACGTTCGTCCTGCCGGAAAGAAGATCGATGAGCGCCTCGGAGACGTCCTCCGCGCTGTACCCGATGATCTTGGTCGCCGCGGTCGAGACGCGCTCCTTCTTTTTGAGATCCGCCGTCGCGTCCGTCACCATTTTGGATTGGATGTTCGTCGTCTGTCCCTTGAAACAGCTCACCGTCGAAATGCCGTCGAAGGCGTAGTTATAATTCTCGGGTGTGGCGCAGTAGGAGAGGAAATCCAGCGCCTTTTGGAGTTTTTCGCCGTTCTTGTTGACCATCATCATGTTGAGATTGCCGCCCTCGTAGGTGCCGCCCTCCACGGTGTTCAGAAAGACGGGCATGAGCGCGAAATCGTCCACCGAATACTTCTGTCCCGCCGAAAAGTCGGTGTAGAACCAGGTGTCCCAGATGAAGGTCATGACGGCCTCGCCCGAACCCATGACCGAGCTGATCTCATTCCAGCCGGTCGAAAGATAGTCGTTGCCGAACCAGCCCTTTTGCTCCGCGTCCGCGATCCATTGTACCATGTTTTCGACCGCGGGGATCTCAGTCAAAGAGATCTCGTTCGAGTTGAGCTTTTCGAGGAGCTCGGGATCGTCCGCAAAGATGGGGTCGAGCCCGAACTGCGGCATCCAGGAACAGCCGTTTCCGGGCCAGCAGATGGGGGTGTAGCCGTTTTCCTTGATCGCGGCGCACAGCCCGTCGAAGTCCTGCTGCGAGGCGACCGCTTCGAGCCCTAAACTGTTCAAAAGGGTCTTGTTGTAATAACAGCCCGAGACCGAGCTCTCCCAGAAGGGAAGGCCCAGCAGATTTCCGTTTTTGTCGGTGCAATAGGCGCGCGCCGAGTCGGTGAGATCGTCCGCCCACTCCGCCTCGCCGAGATAGAGGAAATTCTCCTCGACATCAAAGCGGCTCAGATCGGCGTTGTGGAAATGCTGAAAAATGTCGGGCGCTTTGCCCTCCGCAAATTGCTGCGCCGCAGCGACTTCGTACTGCGAATCCTCGAATTCGATCAGACGCAGCTTGTTGCCCGTATCCGCCTGATATTTTTCGAAGATCCGCGTCATATAGGGCTTGTTGAGATCGCTCTTTTTCCCCATGATGGTGAGCGCGTCGGGATCGACCGGCGGCGTTACGGGATCGGCGCAGGCGGTCATCGCGGCGGTCAGAAACAGCGCCGCAAGCAAGGGGAAGATCTTTCTTTTCATGAAGTTTCTCCTTTCTTTTCCGGGTGGGACTGCCGGATTTCCTTTTTCAGAAGTTTGCCGACCGTTTCGCGCACGGCGTTCATGTCGATCGGCTTTGCGAGATGTCCGTCCATTCCGGCGTTGAGGGCGTTTTGCACATCCTCCGCAAAGGTGTTTGCCGTCATCGCGACGATCGGGATGGTCTTTGCGCGGGGATGATCGCTCGCGCGGATCGCCTCGGTCGCCTCGTAGCCGTTCATCACGGGCATTTGCACGTCCATCAGGATCATGTCGTATTTTTCGGGATCGGCCTGAAGGAGCTGCTCCACCGCCTCTTTGCCGTTGACCACGACGTCGCACTTGGCGCCCTCGAGATCGAGCATGGAAGTCAAGATCTCGGCGTTGAGCTCGTTGTCCTCGGCGACGAGGAAGGTCTTTCCCTCCATGACGCGCTCTTTTTCGGTCTCTTCCGGCGCGGCTCTGTATTGGAGCGGGGTCTCCGCCGTAAACAGCGGCTTGATCGTCTGCCAGAAGGTGGAGGTGAAGAAGGGCTTGGGCAAGAAGGCGTTGATCCCGGCTTTTTTCGCCTCATCCTCGATCTCCGACCAGTCGTAGGAGGTGAGGACGAGAATGGGCACCGCTGCGCCGACTTTTGCGCGGATCCTGCGCGCCGTCTCCACGCCGTCCATGCCGGGCATTTTCCAATCGAGCAGGATGACATGGAAATCTTCCCCATGCTCATGGGCGCGCACGGCGGACGAGACCGCCTTTTCGCCCTCCGTCACATAGGAGACGTCCACGCCCGTGTCGTGCATCATCTCGCAGATATTCAGGCAGATCTGCTCTTCGTCGTCGCAGACGAGCATCCGCGTGACTTTTTGGCGGAACCAATCGTCCTTTTCCTCCTCCGTGGGGAGGGCGAAGGACATCTCGAGGGTGAAGGTGCTGCCCTTGCCGGGCGCGCTTTCGACGCCGATGACGCCGCCCATGAGGTCCACGAGGTTTTTCGTAATCGCCATGCCGAGCCCGGTGCCCTGGATCTTGTTGGTGACCGAGTTGATTTCACGGCTGAACGGGGCAAAGATGTGCTTTTGGAATTCCTCGCTCATGCCGATCCCGTTGTCCTTCACCGTGAAGCGAAGCTTGACATAGCGGTTCTCATCCTGCGAGAGCTTTTCGATGAGGAAATTGATGTTGCCGCCCAACTGGGTGTATTTGATCGCGTTGGAGAGCAGGTTGATGAGGATCTGGTTGAGACGGAGCTTGTCGCCGAGGATCTCTTCGGGCGGCGCGCCGTCCACGCGGATGACGAATTCTTGATTTTTCGCCTTCGCTTGCGGGAGCAAAATGATGTTGAGTTCGTCCAAAAGCTCGGGCAGGCTGAATTTTTCGACGTTAAGGGAGGTCTTTCCGCTCTCGATCTTGCTCATGTCGAGCACGTCGTTGATGAGGCTCAGAAGATGGTGGCTGGACGCCATGATCTTGCGGGTGTATTCACGCACCTTTTCGACTTGATCGGCGTCCTTTTCGAGGAGCACCGAAAATCCCACGATCGCGTTCATGGGGGTGCGGATGTCATGAGACATATTGGAGAGGAAATTGCTCTTCGCCTCGTTCGCGCTCTTGGCGGCGTCGAGCGCCTCCTGCAATTTCTGGTTGAGCTGCTTGTCGAGGGTGCGGTCGGACATGACGATGATGTTTTTGGCGACGTCCTGAATGACCATGCGATAGATCGTCACGCGATACCAGCGGCGCTCGCCGGTGGATTGGTGCATGTACTCGCATTCCCAGCTCTTGTTGCCGCCCAAGGGGATCTCGTCGAGTTCCGTTTTCGGCACGATGATGTTGAAATCGACCGCGCATTTCGCCATGGTGCGGATATCCTCTCTGACCGCGCTGCCCGGGATCCCGAGGAGCCGCTCGACGTTGGGGCTCAGATAGTCCACCCGCTGCGTCTCGGGGTCGATCATGATGAAGATATCATCGACCGTGTTCGACAGAACGTCGAACATGAGCTCGCGGTATTGCAGTTCCATCTTGTTCTTGCGCGATTGGTTCCGGCTGCGGAGAATGACCAAAAAGATGACCGCGGCGCCGATCAGGAAGAAGATGAGGATGAGCACGTTGATCGTGGTGCTCTGGATGGACAAAAAGCCTGCGCTGACCGCACTCTGCGGCACGGCGCTCAAGATCGAGTAGTCCTGATCCGCAAGATCCACCGGCTGGTAGAGGAGATAGTAGCTGACCGGGGTCTCCCGTCCGAGATCGCACTGGATGAGCCCGGGCGTTTTGCCGACGAGATCGGAACGGATCTTTTGAAGGTTCGTATCATCGAGGTTCTGCCCCTGCAGATAGGTGAGATAGTTTGCAAAACCGCCGCTGCCCGTCTGGGTGGACAGAAGCACCCGCCCGTCGCTGTGGATGACGAAGGATCTCGCCTTTCCCGCGAAGGAATCGACGTCGAGGATCTCGGTGATGACGGAGTTGAGATAGGAGACCGCGATCGCGTCGTATTCGAAGCCGCGATAAGTCCCATGCCGGGACGGGGCGGCAAACACCGTGATCTTCTGGTTCTGTTCCAAGGGGCTCTTGTCGCCGACCATGATGGAGTGTTTGTCCTCAAAGACTTCGTGCCATTCGTCCTCGAGCGTCAGGGTGCAGGAATTTCCGTCCGAGTCCATGCAGGTCTTGTCGACAGAGAGGAAATAGAACTGCGAAATGCTCCAATGTTCCTGCTGTTCCTTGAAGAAATCGGGGATCTGTTCCTCTTGCATATTGACGAGGGTGTCGTCCCAGCTGCCGAGGAGTCCCCAGTTCCGGTCGATGAACATATCGAGGGACCTGCTGACCTGATCGTAGATCTCCCAGAGATGGTCGCTGCTGTCTTTATGGATCTGGTCGGAAATAAACACGAAATAGAAAACCCCGATGAGCGCGACCGATGCTGCGATCAAGCTCATCAAGAAAGCCAGAATCAATTTTCCCAACCACTTTTTTTTCATAACACCCGTATCCTGATCGGGGCGATAAACTTCCCCGATTTTCACTTTTCCAATATTTTACCATATAAAAAACAAAAAATCAAGTTCATACTGTGTATAACGCTCGAATTTCCGAGAATTTTATTGCATAAACGGCGGTTCGGCGGCGAATTTTTTGAGACGAGTCTGCTGGCGGGGAAGATCGTCTGAGTTTTGGCAGATCTTGGAAAAATGAAAAATGCGGCGGAGGATTTTTTCCTCCGCCGCGTCGTTTTTCAACTCGGTTTCAGTTCAGGCTTTTGATCATCAGGCTGATGATTTCCTCGTCCGTGCCGCGCATGCCGATCCGCGCAAGCTCGCCCACGTTGTCGATCGTCTTTTCCACGTCGCTCTCGAGGATCCCGTCCCCGCCATGGAACCGGTTGCCCCGCTGCTCCATTTCAAAGCCCAAAAGCCCTGCCTCGACCGCCGAAGCGATCTTCGCCGCGCAGCTCGACTTCGCGCCGTCGCAGACGATTCCCGAGGCGATCGCAAGGGCGTTCATGATCGTGTGTGCGATCTTCTCATAATTGCCGCCGTGCAGATAGCACACCCCCGCGCCCGCGCCGACGCCGGCGCTCACCGCGCCGCAATAGGCGGACAATCTGCCGATCCCCGCTTTCAGGCGGATCGTCACAAGGTCGGAGAGGGTGACGGCGCGCAAAAGTTTTTCCCGCGGCGCGCCGAGATGATCCGCATACACGACGACGGGCAAACTCGTCGTCATGCCCTGGTTCCCGCTGCCCGAAACAATGACGACGGGCAATCCGCAGCCGTTCATGCGCGCGTCCGAGCCCGCCGCGGCAAGCGCCTTGGCGCGGTTATGTACGCTGTCCCCGTACGCCTCGATGAGCGTCTTGCCAACCCTTGCGCCATAATCGTCTTTGAGCCCTTCCTCGGCGATCTTCCGGTTATAGTCGATCTGCCGTCCGACGAGGGGCTCGAGGATCTCGAGCGGCGCCTCTTCGGCATATTTCAAAGCGCCCGCAATGTCGAGCACGCTCTTGCGGGTCTCCGCGCTCTCCGCAAAGTTCTTCTGGAAGAGGATCTCCTCGTTCCGGCGGATCTCGACGACGTTTGTGTGCTGCAGAGCGATCCGCACATAGGCGCTGTCGCCGCCGTCGAACACGCGCACGCCGATGTCGAACACGCAGTCCGAGACCGATTTGTTGACCGCGATGGGGGTCTTTTCGAGAAATTCCCGAATGCGCTTTCTGCCGCCCTCGTCGAGCTTTGCCAAGAGCTCCAGCTTGTCCTCGGAGCCGCCCGCGATAATGCCCGAGGCGACCGCCGCCGCGATCCCCCGCAGCCCGCCCGTGTTGGGCACGATGACGCTCTTCACATTTTTGAGAATGTTGCCGCTGACAAAGACCTCCACGCGCGTGGGCAGTCGATTTAAGGTCTCGCTTGCAATCGCCGCGGCATAGGCGACCGCGATCGGCTCGGTACAGCCCATGGCGGGCACGAGCTCCTCTCTTAAAATTTCCGTGATACGATCAAATTCCGTTGTCATGATGAGATTTCTTCCGTTTGTGTTTTCCGTTAAGAAAAGTATAGCACGGAACGATCTCAAAGTCAAATGATTTCCGCTTTTTCCGAAAAACCCGAGAAAAAACCGCAATATACTTAAAAAAACTGTAACTCTACTGTGAGTAGAGTGGATTTTTCGGACGGTAGAGCGCCGCAAAAGAACAAGAGAGGGCGATCGGGAGAAAGTAGGTTGTAATTTTCGGGAAAATTATGTAAGATAGGATTGTACGAAGCAAATTTATGATAAGGAGCGGAAAGACAAAATGAACGGATTCGACATCTATGCGGATTCGGGGGCGAACATCCCGGAGGACCTTCGGCGGGCGCACGGGATCAAGATCATTCCCTATTACATGCGAGTGAATGGGGTGGAGCGCTGCTGCGTCGAGGAGGGCAAGGATTTTTCCGAGACGGCGAAGCGGTTTTATGAGGATATGCGCGCGGGGGCGGAGGTGCAGACCTCGCTCATCAACGCGCAGACCTTTTACGAAGCGCTTCTGCCCACGATGAAGGCGGGGCGCGACGCCCTTCTGTTCACGATCTCTTCGGGGATCAGTGCGACGAACCGGCAGGCGCAGGAAGCGAAGAAAATGCTCGAGGCGGAATTTCCCGGACGGCAGGTCCATGTTCTGGACAGCGCGAACGCTTCGATGGGCGAGGGAATGCTCGTTCTTCGGGCGGCCGATCTGAGAGACATGGGCGAGAGCGCGGAGACCGCCGCGGAATGGGTGCGCGAGAACGCGTACAAAATCAACAGCTACGTGACGGTGGGGGATCTCAAATATCTCAAAAAGACGGGGCGGATCTCCACGACCCTTGCGATCGCGGGGACGCTGCTCAACATCAAGCCGATCATTCGCGCCGACGGCGGCGCGAACGCAAAGCTGGTCTTTTTCGGGAAGGAGCGCGGAAGAAAGAAGGCGCTTGCCGCGCTGGCCGAGGCTTACCGCGAACGCGCGAGCGATCATGAAAACCAGACGGTGGCGATTTGCCACTGCGACTGCGAAGAGGACGTGGAATATCTTGCGGAACTCATCCGCGGGATCGGCGTCGGTCGGATCATCACGGAGTATTATGACATCTGCACGGGCTCCCACGTGGGGCCGGGGACGGTCGCGCTGTTCTTTTACGGAAAGGACCGGCGGGGTGTGTTGACGCCTTCGCCCGCTGCGGAGAAAAAGCCGCTGGGGAAGGTCGTCCCGAAAAAATTCTGATCTCGGGCGAAATATTGTATGAAGAGGGGAAAACGGAAAAGTCGGGAGGTTGGAACTCCCGGCTTTTTTCGATTTCGAAAATTTTTTAAGCGGCGCGTTACACTTGCCTTATGGGGTCTGATCGTTCTTTTCAAGCCTGTAATAACGGAAGGTATCGTCGCCGCCGAGACAGCGAAAGCCCAGCTTTTCCAGCACATGCATGCTTCGGGTGTTTTTCAGAACCACATCGGCGTTGATCGCCCGCATTCCGAGCCGGTCGAAGGCATACTGCACGGCCAGCTTCTCGCCCAGCGTCCCATATCCCTTCCCCTTGACCGAATCGTTTTGCAGATGGATCCCCAGACTGCATTCGCGCTTTATTCGATCGATGTTTTTGAATTTGATCTCGCCGATCGGCTGTCCGTCAGACAGGAGCGCAAAGACGAGCCGGTCCGGCCTTTGCTGGGCGTCGAAATAGGCGTCTACCTTCGAAGGGTCATACCGATAGGGCGCAAACTTCTTTAGATCCATATAAATATCCGGATCATTTTCGAAATGCTTGTAAAATTCATGACAAAGTTCCCGAGTCATCTTTTGCAGAGACAGATCGCCCATTTTTTTTCAAACCTCCACAAAAACGCCGCCAATTACGGATATTTTATCAAAAAAAGACAGATCGGGCAAGGATTTGCTTGTCCTTTGAAGAAAGTCCGCCCCAAAAATCCGCTGCGACGGAAAAAAGGCGGCGGCTGCGTGCGTCCGCAAAAATGCGGCCGTAAAAATTAAGCGGTCTGACAGACCGCCAAACCGCTTAATTTCAGACCCTTCCGGCATCCGAAGGCTTTGCGCCTTGCTTTGGCCGAAAAGCCCGGGCTCAGTTGTTCGAACAACAGCCACATCCGTATTGGCGAATGTAATAGGCGTCAATGCTGTTGAAGTTGTTCCGGCAGCCGCAGCCGTTATTGCAGCCGCAGTTGTTGCATCCGCACCCGCAGCCGCGGTTGCAACCGCAGGAATTGGTGTTGAAAAGATTTCTCAGGGTGTTCAGAAGAACGTCGTTGCAGCAGCAGCCGTTACTGTTGCAGCCACAGCCGTTATTGCACCCGCAACCGTTGTTGGGAAACAGGGTGAAGGTCCCGCTCAAAGGGGAGATGCTGTTGTTATTGTTTCCGTTGTCGCAGCCGCAGCCGTTGTTGCAGGAATTGCAGGAATTACAGGAGTTGCACATAAAATGACCTCTTGAGTATGAATTTCACGGCAAATCGCCGCATTTCATTTTATGCGCGAGTTCCGATCGGTTGTTCTGCGTTTTCTGAGGGCGTAGACTGCCGCAAGACAGCCCGCAAGCGCGCCCGCGCCGCATAAAAGTTCCAAATGCGGGAACCCGTTCTTGGGCGTTTTGCCGATCTCGAACGTAAAGACGGCTTCGATCCCCTCGAAATTTTCGGAGGGAAGGATCCGCACGCGCAGATAATAGGTTCCGGACTGCGCCATATTGAGGTCGCCGGAATATTCCTGCGTGCAGGCGGGGTCTAGGAAGAATGCGACCTCCGTCTCGCCGAATTTTGCCTTCGGCAGCGCGGCAAGATCGGGGATCTCGCCCTCTTCGAAGTTCGGGAATTCGCCGAGCCATTCGTTTTTTGCTTTCAAAATGGTGTAGGTGCCACCTTTGAACGTGACAGCGTAATTTTTGTTGTTCCAGCTGCCCTTGATTTCATATTCGCCTGCATTTTCGCCGTCAAACGAGAGGGTAATTCCGAGTTCATCGCCGTCGAAGATTTCGCCAAGGACAGTGTAATTTAGCTCTGCATACGCTTCGCCATAGACCGACGACGCGTCCTCGATTTGGACGGTAATCTCGTACGGCAGGATTTGATATTCGAGGGTAATCTCGTCCGCGCCTGTCGCAAATTCGTAATTTGTCGGGTCTTTTAAGCTCAATTTCGCTTGATAAGTGCCGACATTTTTCCCGCCGTCATCATTAACGATAAATAGGTTTTCATCCAGCTCCGCGGTTTGAACTTTCCCATTATAAATCAAGTCGGAGACGATCGGGACGGCGACTTTCGCTTTCAAAATGGTGTATGTTCCATTTTTGAAAGTCACGTTATAATTTTTATTGTCCCAGTTGCCTTGAATTTCATATTTGCCGGCATTTTTACCATCAAAGGAAAGGGTAATTCCAAGCTCATCACTGTCAAAGATTTCGCCGAGGACGGTATATTTCAGTTCTGCAAAATTTTCGCCATAGACCGACGAGGCGTCCTCGATTTGGACGGCTATTTTATATGGCAGAATTTGATAAGTCAACTCAATCTTCGTCTCGCCCATTGCAAATTCGTAGTTTGTGGGGTCATTTAATTGCAATTTTGCTGTATATGTCCCGACATTTTTCCCGCCCTTGTCGTTAACGATAAATAGGTTTTCATCAATTCTCGCGGTCTGAATTTTGCCGTTATAAATCAGGTTCGAAATAGTCGGGACGGAAACCTGTGCCTTCAAAATTGTATAGGTTCCGCCTTTGAACGTGACAGCGTAATTTTTGTTGTCCCAAGTGCCCGTGATTTCGTATTCGCCGGCGTTTTCGCCGTCAAACGAGAGGGCAATTTCAAGTTCATCGCCATCAAAAATTTCGTCTAGGACGGTATATTTCAGTTCTGCAAATTTTTCTCCATAGACCGACGAGGCATTTTCGATTTGAACGGTTATTCCATACGGAAGGATTTGATATTCGAGGGTAATCTCGTCCGCGCCCGTTGCAAATTCATAATTTTCCGGGTCTTTTAGTTTTAATTTTGCTTGATATGTTCCGACATTTTTCCCGCCCTTGTCGTCGACAAGGAAAAGCGATTCATCAAGCCCCGAAGTCTGAATTTTTCCGTTATAAATCAGGTCGGAGCCGGTCGGGACGGCGACTTTCGATTTCAAAATGGTATAGATGCCATTTTCGAACGTGACAGCATAATTTTTATTGTCCCAAGTGCCTTTGATTTCATATTCGCCGGCATTTTCGCCGTCAAACGTGAGGGTGATTCCAAGCTCATCGCCGTCGAAGATTTCGCCGAGGACGGTATATTTCAATTCTGCAAATGTTTCGCCATAGACCGACGAGGCGTCCTCGATTTGAACGGTTATTTCATACGGCAGGATTTTATATTGGAGGGTAATCTCGTCCGCGCCCGTTGCAAATTCATAATTTGTCGGGTCTTTTAATCTCAATTTCGCTGTATATGTGCCAACATCCTTGCCGCCCATGTCGTCAACGATAAATAGTTCTTCATCAAGCCCTGCGGTTTGGATTTTGCCGTTATAAATCAGGTTGGATACGGTCGGGACGGCGACTTTCGCTTTCAAAATGGTATAGGTTCCGCCTTCAAAAGTCACGGCGTAATTTTGATTCGTCCAGTTGCCCGAAATTTCGTACTCTCCGGCGTTTTTGCCGTCAAACGAGAGGAAGATTTCGAGCTCATCGCCATCGAAGATTTTGTCGAGGACGATGTATTTCAGTTCTGCAAACTCTTCGCCATAGACCGACGAGGCGTCCTCGATTTGAACAGTTATCTCATACGGCAAAATTTGATAGCTCAGCTCGATCTCCGTTTCGCCCGTTGCAAATTCATAATTTGTCGGGTCTTTTAATTGCAATTTCGCTGTATACGTGCCGACATTTTTTCCACCCTTATCATCAACGATAAATAGGTTTTCATCAAGCCCCGCGGTTTGAACTTTCCCATTGTAAATCAAATTGGAAACGGTCGGAATCTCGATTTTTGCTTTCAAAATCGTAAAAATGCCGCCCTCGAAGGTCACGGAATAGTTCGGGTTGAGGCATTCGCCGAAAATTTCGTACTCGCCCGCGGTCTCCGCAGGGCCGGAAAGGAAGAGACGAAGGCGCAGATCGTCACCGGGAACCGCCGTCCCGCCGATCAGATTGCACTCGAACTGCGGAAGAGGGTCGCCGTAAATCGCCTGCGTGTCTTGGATCTCCATGCGAAGGGCGCGGGGGAGGATCGAAGAAACGACGACAAGCTCTTCCTGTTCAAGCCGATAGTTTTTCGCGTCCGCGCCGGTGAGGGAGAGGGCGATCCGCACGGGCTTGTCTCTGCCCGCGTTCCCGTCCTCAAAGCGGGCGGCGGCAGAGAGCGTCGCCTCGTCGCCTTCCAGCGCGCCCGAAAATCTCGCGCCTTCCGAAACTGTCGCAAGAGCGCTGCCGTCGTATTCTTTTTTTGGGACGAAGAGCCCTTCCGCGGCGCCTGTTTTCGGCGAAACGGTGAACGTTCCGCGCTCCGAGAAAAGAAGATAGCGGTCGGAATATTCTTTTTGAAGGGCGAAGCTCACAAAATGGGTCCCCGCCGCAGGTCGGTCGGAAAGACCGGAAAAGAGAAGGGCGGTTTCGTCTCCTTCCAAAAGGCGGAGGGAGTCCGCCTCGTACTCCATCAAAGAGGAGGGGAGGGGCAGAGGCTCCCCATAGACGCTTCCGCTTCCCGCCCGGAGCTTGACAGAGACGGGACGGGGAACGACTTCGAGCGTGAAACGCGCCGAACTTTCGACAAGTTCCCATTGAACGTTCCCGCCCTCGTCCGGGAGGGAGAGCCGAACTTCCAGCCGGCTTCCCGGCAGGCTGCCGCCGCCCGTGGCGCTCTTCGAAAGCGTTACCGCCCGCTGCGGCTCGCCGTTTTCGTCGAGCAAAGAGACGTTGAAACAGGAGAGGGGGATCTCCTGAAGATCTCTCCCGTTATAGACGCTCTCCGCCGAGTCGGACGTCTGGGTCTCAAAGCGGAAGGGCTCCCGTTCGCCGTCCGTCTCGGGCAGAAGTTCCCACACCGCGGTCAGAACTTTTCGGACCCGCCCGATCGTGAGGAGGAGCGCGACCGGCTCGCGGGTCCCGTCTGTCCAGACGGCGTTCTCTTTCGGAGAAATTTCAAGACGGTAGCTCCCCGCATTCGTCGCGGAAAAGGTCCCTTTCTTTTTATCCTCGGAAAGCACATATTCTGCGCCCGCAGGCGGCTCGGAAACATTCAGCATGTCGGCGTTTTCGACGGTTAAAGCGAGCGGGCTGCCGTCATAGATCTTTTCCGCCGAAGTTTTCGCCGGCTTTTCGAGCTGCAGCGGCTGCGTTTCGGGCGCGATCCTGCTGAGATCCAGATGGATCGCAGGCCGGACGAGAAGCGAAGTATTTCCTTCGATCGAATCGGCGGTGCTTTCGTCCCCGTGCAGATAATAGGCGCGCGGGGTGATCTCCCCGTGATCTTCGAAAAAAGCGCCCGTGCGCAGCCAGACCGATTTCGTCTCGTCCGTTCCCCGCTGGGAAAAAGAGGTTTTCCATAGCCCCGTTTCGGGCTCGTTTCCCACTTCGGAAAGGCTCGGCAGCCACAGCTTGTCCGTTTTCCAGTCAAAATAGCCCGCTTTGCCGCGGTAATCGTAGGAAAGCTCCTGCTCCGTTCCGAGACTTTCGTTGGGAAGATCGTATGTTTCGCCGAGAAGGTCGCGCGCCGACTGCGTATTCTGATAGGGGATCTCTTCGGGCGAGAGGAGAAATTTGCCGTAATTTTCCAAAAATTTTTTCCAAGTGTCGTTTTGAACGTCCGCCCCCTCCGAGACCGAGCCGCGGTCGTCCGCAAGATAGGGGGAGCCGCACAAAACGGCGCGAAGATAACTGCGCCCGTACAGATTGCCGGGGATCTCGTTCTCGGGCCTGTCGCTCCGCGGGTCGGAAAGCGACCAAAGCTCGCGCTCTTCGCTGTCCGCAAGCCAAAGGGTGAGAACAACGTCCTCTTTTTCGCTCATCGAAAGATAGACTGCCGTCCATTGAAGGCCGCCGAGCTCGAGAAAGACCTCTTTCCCCGCGCTTCTTGCCGCAAATTCGTCGGCGGAGCGGCCTTCTTCTGCCGCGGCGCGCAGATCGTCCCCGTTTTCGGCGCTCTCAACAATCTCCGAGCAGAGCGTTTCGAAGGTCTCTCGGTCAAGAGGAGAGGACTCCGCTGAGGAACGGGCCCGAGTTCCCCGCGGCAAAAAGAAAAAGATCGCCGATAAACAAAAGGCGAAGATCGGAAACGATCTTCGCAGGCTCATCTTTCGCAAAGGTCCGCTCCTTTTCGACAATTTTCGGATATTTTACCATTTTTCAGGGCTCAATTCAAGCATTTTCAGAAATTTTGTCGATCGGTGTCGAAAAATGGGCGAAAAAGGGGCGGCAAACGAGAAAAAACACAGGAAAACGGACCAAAAGACGCGGCAAAGCGGCGGAGAAATATCCGCCGCTTTGCCGCTGATCATAAATAGTAAATCCGGAAAGGATCGTTTGCGAAAAAAACTGTGAGGGCTTTTTTTGTTGCGTCCACCGAAGCGGGAACGCAGCAGGTGACTCCCGCAAAGCTCCCTCATGGCACACGCGCGGCTCCGTTTAGTGCTGCTGTATCCCTACCCTGACACGGTTCGCGGACGCGCGTTGCATAAGACCTTGCGATCAACATTCCTTACTGCGTGCAGCCTCCCATGAAGCGCACCGAGAAAAGCGTTCGGCTCTGCTATAGCGGATTGCAGATACAGGGCACCGCTGACTCCCCGCCTATCACAGCACAAACAGTATAACCGATTTGCGGATTTTTTGCAAGCGTTTTCCGCCCGGAAAGCGTGTTTCCGTTTGACAAGAAGAGAAAAAAATTGTATAATGGACAAGGCTTTCGGAAAAACGTTTTTCCCGGCCCGAAAATCAGAATAATTTTATGGAGGTTTCTCAATGACAAAGATGACAATCGACGGCAACACAGCCGCCTCGCATGTCGCTTACGCGTTCTCGGAAGTGGCTGCCATCTATCCCATTACCCCCTCGTCTCCGATGGCGGAGTCCGCCGACGAGTGGGCGACGCAGGGCAGAGTGAATATGTGGGGACAGAAGCTCCGCATTACCGAGATGCAGTCGGAAGGGGGCGCGGCAGGCGCCGTTCACGGCTCTTTGAGCGCGGGCGCTTTGACGACGACCTACACCGCTTCCCAGGGGCTTCTTCTCATGATCCCCAATATGTACAAGATCGCGGGCGAACTGCTGCCCATGGTCATGCACGTTTCGGCGCGTGCGATCGCGGCGCATTCGCTGAACATCTTCGGCGACCATGCCGACGTCATGGCTTGCCGCCAGACCGGTTTTGCAATGCTCGCGTCCTGCTCGGTGCAGGAGGTCATGGACCTTGCGACCGTCGCCCATCTTTCCACCCTTCGCGCGCGCGTTCCTTTCGTTTCTTTCTTCGACGGCTTCCGCACCTCGCATGAAGTCTCCAAGATCGACGCGATCGATTACGACGAGATGAAGGCGCTCTTCGACAAGAAGGGGCTTGCAAAGGACGTTGCGGAATTCAAAGCCCGCGCGCTCAATCCCGAACATCCCATCCAGCGCGGCACGGCGCAGAACGGCGATACTTACTTCCAGAACAGAGAATCCGCCAACGCATATTATCTCGCGGTCCCCGGGATCGTGCAGGAGATGATGGACGAAGTCTCCGCGCTGACGGGCAGAAAATACCACCTCTTCGACTATGTGGGCGCTCCCGACGCGGAAGAAGTTGTCGTCATCATGGGCTCGGGCGCGGAAACGGTGGAGGAATCCATCAACAAGCTCAATAAAATGGGCAAGAAGTACGGCCTCATCAAAGTGCGTCTTTACCGCCCGTTCGCGACCGACGCCTTCCTTGCGGCAATCCCCAAGACCTGCAAGCGGATCGCCGTGCTCGACAGAACGAAGGAACCCGGATCGCTCGGCGAGCCGCTCTATCTCGACGTCTGCACTGCGCTGCTCGAAAAGGGCGTGAGCGGCATTCAGGTCTACGGCGGCAGATATGGGCTCGGCTCCAAGGAGTTCAACCCCTCCATGGTCCTTTCCGTCTATAAGAACCTCGAGGCGAAGCAGCCGAAGAACCACTTCACGGTCGGGATCCACGAGGACGTCACGAATTCCTCCCTCGACTTCTCCGAGAAATTCGACGCGGCGCCCGAAGGATCCACTTCGGTCAAATTCTACGGGCTCGGCTCGGACGGCACCGTCGGCGCGAACAAGAACTCCATCAAGATCATCGGCGATCACACCGATATGTACGCGCAGGCATATTTCTTCTACGACTCCAAGAAATCGGGCGGGATCACCGTCTCCCATCTCCGTTTCGGCAAGACGCCCATCCAAAGCGAATATCTCATCGACGCGGCGGACTTCATCGCCTGCCACAATCCTTCCTACGTCATCCGTTATGACATGACGACGGACCTCAAAGAGGGGGGCTCCTTCCTTTTGAACGCGCCTTGGACGAGCGTCGAAGAGCTCAACGCCAACCTTCCCGCCAGAATGAAGAACGCGCTCGCGAAGAAGCATGCAAAGCTCTATGTCATCGACGCGATCGGCATTGCGAGAAAGCTCGGGCTCGGCGGCAGGACGAACACCATTCTGCAATCGGCGTTCTTCCTCATCAATCCGCAGATCATGCCCTATGAGGACGCGGTCGATTACATGAAGAAGATGGCATATAAGTCCTTCGCAAGAAAGGGCGACGCGGTCGTGCAGATGAACTACGCCGCGATCGACTCCGCAAAGGAACATCTTGTCAAGATCGACATTCCCGCCGATTGGGCGACGACCAAGGAGGGCGCAGCCCTTGTCAAACTTGCGGACAACGAATATTTCCGCAACGTCATCGCACCCGTTCTGGCGCTTGAAGGCGATAAGCTGCCTTCCTCCGCATTCAATGCGGACGGCTCCGTCCCGACGGGCACCACCAAGTTTGAAAAGCGCGGCGTCGCGGTCACCGTTCCGAAGTGGGTCAAGGAAAACTGCATTCAGTGCAACCAGTGCTCCTTCGTCTGCCCGCACGCCTGCATTCGTCCCTATCTCGTCAAAGACGGCGAAAAGATCCCCGCGGAGTTTGAAACGCTCAAAGCGACGCAGGCAAACGGCTATCAGTACAGGATCCAGGTCTCCCCGCTCGACTGCATGGGCTGCGGCGTGTGTGCGGACATCTGCCCCGGCATGAAGGGCAACAAGGCGCTCGTCATGACCCCGTTCGCCGAGGAAGAGGAAGTTCAGGCGAAGAATTGGGAATATGCGCAGACGATCGAGGACGTTCCCGCAGAGGTCACGGCGAAGATGGCGGACGTCAAGAAATCGCAGTTCACCCATTCCCTCTTCGAGTTCTCGGGCGCATGCGCGGGCTGCGGCGAAACCCCTTATATCAAAGTCGCGACGCAGCTGTTCGGCGACCGCATGATCATCGCGAACGCGACGGGCTGCTCGTCCATCTACGGCGGCTCCTCGCCCACCTGCCCGTATACGACCAACAAGCAGGGCAAGGGTCCCGCTTGGGCGAACTCCCTCTTCGAGGACAACGCAGAGTTCGGCTACGGCATGCACCTTGCCTACAAGGCGAGAAGGACGGCGATCAAGGAGCGGCTCGAAAAGCTCGCGGCGATCTGGCAGGAGAAGGGCAAGGACACGAAGGTTCTGACTGCCTGGATCGAGGGCATGGACGACGCGGAGGCGAGCAAGACGGCTTCGGAAGCGCTCATCAAAGAGCTCGAAGCGCATAAGGATTGCGAGACCTGCGGCGCGATCGTTCGGGAGATCCTTGCCGACAAGGATTGCCTTGTGAAGAAATCGTTCTGGATCATCGGCGGCGACGGCTGGGCGTACGACATCGGCTACGGCGGGCTCGACCATGTGCTCGCAAGCGGCGAGGACGTCAACGTGCTCGTGCTCGACACCGAAGTGTATTCCAACACGGGCGGACAGGCGAGCAAGTCGACCCCGATCGGCGCGGTTGCGAAGTTCGCTTCGAGCGGCAAGCGGGTCAAGAAGAAGGACCTCGGCATGATTGCGGCAAGCTACGGCTATGTGTACGTCGCGCAGTGCGCGATGGGCGCGGACAAGGCGCAGCTCGTCAAGGCGATGAAGGAGGCGGAGAGCTATCACGGACCGTCCCTCATCATCTGCTATGCGCCCTGCATCAACCACGGCATCAACATGATGAAGTCCCAGACCGAAGAGAAGAACGCGGTCGATTGCGGATATTGGCAGCTCTATCGCTACGATCCCCGCAAGAGCGAGGCGGGCGAAAATCCCTTCACGCTCGACTCGAAGGATCCGACGGGCGACTATCAGGCGTTCATTTTGGGCGAGACGCGGTATGCTTCCCTCAAAAAGACCCAGCCCGACGTTGCGGAAGAGCTCTTCAAAAAGACCGAAGAGAGCGCAAAGGCGCGTCTTGAAGGCTACAAGAAGATGGCGGGCAGAGAATAATCGAGCCCCGAAAAAGAAAAAAGGGGACGGCGCGAAAAGTGCCGTCCTCTTTTCCTTGACAAAATTTTACAAATCGTGTATCCTTGAATCAAAAAGGAAAGATCATGAAAAACGTCAAAGTCAAAAAACTCGAAGAAGGCGCAAAACTTCCCTCTTACGGCTCGGCGTTCTCCGCGGGCGCCGATCTCTATGCCTGTATTCCGGAAGATCTCCCCATTCAAGCGGGGGAGACCGTCTTTGTCCGGACCGGGATCGCCGTCGAACTTCCCGAGGGGACGGTCGGCCTTGTCTTTGCGCGCAGCGGGCTCGCCTCGAAGCGGGACCTTGCGCCCGCCAACAAAGTCGGGGTCATCGACTGCGATTACCGCGGCGAGATCCTTGTCGCCCTGCATAACCACGGGAAGGAGACGCAGACGGTGAAATGCGGCGAGCGGATCGCCCAGCTTTTGATCGCACCCTATTATACGGCGAATTTTCTCGAAGCGGACGAGCTGTCCGATACGGCGCGCGGGGCGGGCGGCTTCGGCTCCACGGGCACGAAATAAGGGCCGAAACATATGAGAATGCGCAGAAAACGCAATCTGGAGGCGCGTATGGCGTCCTGCAGCGACGTTTTGCTTGTCGCGGGCCGACCCATGCTCAACCTCAAAGAGGCGGCGGAAAACTTTCGCGCGCCGATCGACTTGGAGGAATGCTTTCACCGGAGCGCGCCTGTGGAACTCGAGATCGGCTGCGGCTTGGGCACGTTCATCGCGGAAAAAGCGAAGCGGGAGCCGGACGTCGATTTCCTCGCGGTGGAGATCTGCTCCAACGTGATTTTGACCGCCATGGAGCGGGTAAAGCGGGAACAGATCCCGAACGTCCGCTTTCTCAATATCCCGGCGGAGATCTTGCCCTGCTATCTCAAAGAGAAGAGCGTTCAAACGATCTATCTGAATTTTTCGACGCCGCTCCCCGAAAAGAGCCGTGAAAAACAGCGGCTCACCTCGTCAAGGTTTCTTCAGATCTATCGGAATTTGCTGCAAGACGGCGGAAAGATCGTGCAAAAGACGGACAGCGAGGAGTTTTTCGATTATTCGCTCGCCCGCTTCCGGGAAACCGGCTTCAAGATCGAGAGTATCACCCGCGATCTTCATGCCGGCGGACTTGCCAAAGAGAATATCGTCACGGAATACGAGAGGAACTTTCTCGAAAAAGGGCTTCCCATCTTCCGTGCGGTCGCGATCAAAAAAGAACAAGGAGAAATTTGATATGTTTACTTATTTTATGCCCACGCGCATTGTTTCCGGCAGAGATTGCGTCAAAAACGGGGCGGACGCACTCAAAGAACTCGGCACGCACGCCCTCATCGTCACGGGAAGATCGTCGGCGAAAAACGGCGCCTTGCAAGACGTCTTGGAAGCGCTCGATCTTTGCGGGATCGGGCACACCCTGTTCGACCGCGTCATGCCCAACCCGACGCTCGGCTGCATTCGCGAAGGAGTCGCCCTTCTCGTGAGCTGCGGCGCGGATTTCGTCGTCGCGATCGGGGGCGGCTCGCCCATGGACGCGGCGAAGGCGATCGCAACGCTCGCCCTTCAGGAACGCCCCGACGAGGAGGTCTTTCAGGGCGGATTTCTGCCGCTCGCTCTTCCCATGGCGCATATTCCGACAACCGCGGGCACGGGCAGCGAAGTGACGCAGTATTCCATCATCACGAACGACTTCGCAAAGACCAAGACGAGCATTTCCTCGCCTGCCATGTTCCCCCGCGTCGCCTTTCTTGACGGCAAGTACATGCAGGATCTTCCGAAGAACATCACGATCAACACGGCGATCGATGCCTTCTCCCATGCGGCGGAGAGCCTGTTGTCCCGCGCCTCGACTCCGATGTCGGAAATGCTCGCAAAGGAGGCGCTTAAAACGCTCTATCCCGTCATGAAGCGGGCGGACGGCGAGCTTTCCCTGTCCGACCGCGACGCGCTGTTGTACGGATCAACGCTCGCGGGCATGGCGATCGCCCAATCGGGCACGACGGCGGTGCACGGGCTCGGGTACTGCCTCACCTATTTCCGTCATATCGACCACGGCAGGGCGAACGGGCTTCTCCTCGGCGAGACTTTCCGCCTCTGCGAAGAGAAAAAGATCAAGGAACTTCAGACCGTCGAGGAGGCTTGCGGCGAGCGCGCGCAAGAGATCGCAAGCGTGATCGACTCTCTTCTCGGCGAGCGGGAACAGATCGGCAAAGAGGAGCTTTTGGACTTTGCAAGGCGTTCCGCCGAAAACAAGAACGTGAAAAAGTCGGTCTATGAGCCGACCGCGGCGGAGATCGAGCGGATCTTCCTCCGCTCCTTCGGAAAATGATATGTGGCACGTCACCCTGTACAACGTTCTCACGCAGATCAACAACGTCCTGCTCATCCTCATCGGGATCCCGTTTATTCTGCAATTTCTCTATATGTTCCTCTTCTGGCTCCCCAAGCGGAAGTTTCCGAAGAACGAGGAGAAAAAGCGGATCTGCGTGATCATTCCGGCGCACAACGAGGAGGACGTGATCTTCGATACGGTGCGGCTGTTGTTTGAGCGCCAGAACTATCCCAAAGAGCTCTTCGACGTCTATGTCGTCGCGCACAACTGCACGGATAACACGGCGCAGCTGGCGGAGAAAGCGGGGGCGAAGGTTCTGGTGCTCGACGACCCCGATCCCAAGAAGCACATCGTCTCGTATGCGCTCAAATTCGGCTACGAACACATCCTCGCGAGCGGGATTGATTACAGTTTTTCCATCCGTCTCGACGCGGACAACCATGTCTGCGACGACTTTCTCTCCCTCATGAACGACGCGTATCTGTCGGGCGCCAAGATCGCCCGTCCCTATGAGTCCGCGCTCAACATGACGCAGAACCAATTTACCCGCGCCTGCGGACTGTATTATATCTTCGACTCACGCTTTTCCTCCCGCGTGCGGGAGCGACTGCACATCGACGCGCATGTCAACGGCCCCGGGTCGATGACCGACATGGAGATCATCAAAAAGATCGGCGGCTATGACACCGTGAGTATCACCGAGGACACCGAATTCTGTTTCAAGCGGATGCTCGAGGGCTACCGCTGCCGCTTTGTCGAGGACGCCGTGGTCTATGAAGATCTTCCCTCTTCCTTCCGCGACACGATGAACCGCAACAAGCGGATCGCGGCGGGGAACGCGCGGCTGCTCGGGAAATACACCCTGAAAATGTGCTGGAACACCATCAAGCAGCTCCGTTTTTCCTTCTTCGAACAGATTTTGACCTACAATTTCACCTTCATCTGCCTGCTTCTTTGCACCTGGATCCCCGCCTATTATATCTATGCCTGCGCCTATCTCGGCGGGATGGGGGCGCTGACGGGGGCGGAGGCGGCGGCGCTCGGGATCGCGGGACCAGGCCTTTGGCAGCTTCTTGTGATCATCGGGATCTGTCTCGGCGCGCTGTTTTTCATCGCGGGCATTTCGCAGGGGCTACTGCTCATTTTGCTCGATTACAAAAAGATGGGTGCAAACAAGAGGCGGGAACTTCTCTCGGGCGCGCTGCTCTTTCCCGCCTTTACGGTGGTCTATTGCGTGACGATGACTTTCGGGCTCTTTTCCAAGCCGAAATGGGTGAAGATCAACCGCAACACCGGAAAAAAGGAATAGAAACCGCAAGCGAAAACATAAAATCAGCCGCGGGCGCCCGATCGGGCGCCCGCGGCTCTTTTGATCTCAACCTTATTTTTTTATTTGAGAAGCAAACTTTTGCCTGTCATCTCGGCGGGGATGGGGAGGGACATCATATCGAGCAAAGTCGGTGCAAGATCGGCTAAAATGCCGTCTTTGCGCAGCTGCGCGCCCTTGAATTTGTCCCCGATCACCGCGACGGGCACCGGGCTCGTCGTATGCGCGGTGAAGGCGCTTCCGTCCTTTTCGAGCATTTTGTCCGCATTTCCATGGTCTGCGGTTAAAATCGCGCTTCCGCCCATCGAAAGGATCTTGTCGACGATCCGTCCGACGCATTCATCCACGGTGTGCACGGCTTTCACCGTCGCGTCGAAAACGCCGGTGTGTCCCACCATGTCGCAGTTCGCAAAGTTTAAGATCATCACATCGTATTTGCCCGAATCAAGCTCTGAAAGCGCCCGCTCGGTCACTTCCAAGGCGGACATTTCCGGCTTTAAGTCGTAAGTTGCGACCTTGGGCGAGTTGATGAGGACGCGCGTCTCGTTTTCGTTGGGCTGCTCGACGCCGCCGTTGAAAAAGAAGGTGACATGGGCATATTTCTCCGTTTCGGCGATCCGAAGCTGCGTCTTGCCGCACTTTGCAAGATATTCTCCCAGCGTGTTGGCAAGATTTTGCTTGGGGAAGGCGACCGAAACGTTCGAAAACGAGGCGTCATAGGGGGTGAAACAGACGTAAACGGGGTGCAAAAAGCCCGTCTTGCGCACAAAGGCCGTGCCCTTGGGGACGAGGAATTCCGGCTCGGAAAAGGCGCGCGTCAGCTCCCGCGCCCGGTCGGGACGGAAGTTGAAAAAGACGATCGAGTCGCCCTCTTCGACGAGCGCAACCGGCTTGCCGTTTTCATAAAGGTTGGTCGGCAGAACAAACTCGTCGGTCACGCCGCTTTGATAGGACGCTTCGAGCGCCGCGACGGGATCCTCCGCCGAAAGCCCGCTTGCGAGGGTGAGCATGTCGTAGCTCTTTTCCACGCGGTCCCAGTTATTGTCGCGGTCCATCGAGTAATATCTGCCCGAAAGGGAGGCGAGTTTCCCGAAGGAGAGCGCGTGCATTTTTTCGAGCAGTTCCTTCACATATTTGACGCCCGAGGTGGGGGAGACGTCCCGCCCGTCTAAAAAGGCGTGAACATAGGCCTCTTTCAGGCCCCGCGCTTTCGCCATTTGGAGAAGGGCAAAGAGATGGGAGATATGGCTGTGCACGCCGCCGTCCGATAAAAGCCCGAACAGATGGAGTTTTTTGCCGGGTTTGCGCGCATTGTCCATCGCTTGGATGAGGGCGGGATTTTCGAAGAAATCGCCGTCCTCTATGGATTTTGTGATCTTTGTGAGGTCCTGATAGACAATTCTGCCCGCGCCGATGTTGAGATGACCCACTTCGGAGTTGCCCATCTGTCCTTCGGGAAGCCCGACGAAGAGTCCGCTCGCGCCGAGCGTTGCGGAAGGGTAGGCTTTCAGCAGGGCATTGACGTGTTGGCTGCCGTCGGAAACGATCGCATTGCCGTCCTTTTCGGGGCGGAGGCCGTAGCCGTCCATGATGATGATCGCATAGGGAATTTTTTTCATAGAAAGGTCCTTTTTTGTCTGGATTCACCCCTTATTATACACCAAATCCCGCCATTTTTCAAGAGATAAAAAACAGTTTCGAAGATTTTTTCCCCACGCGCAAAAAACTTTCTCAAAGATCGGGGCTATTTCGGCGGAAAGACGTGGCGCCCGAGGCGAATGCCTCGGGCGCCGCGTTTCCATTTTAATCAAATCCGAAAAGATCGTTGGGTGTTATTTCAAGCCGTCTGCAGAGATAAACGATTTTTTCATAGTCCAACTCCACTTTGCCCGTTTCATATTCGCTGTAGTCGGGTTGGTATTTTTTCAGCTCCTTTGCAAGTTGAGTTTGCGTAATTCCTTTTTCCTTTCTTGCAAGTCTTAAATTTTCTCCGACCTTCTTTGCAATATCCATAATAAAATTATAGGAAATTTACCGATAATTTCTTGACATATAGGAAAAAGTCCTATATAATATGAAAAAACGGAGGAAAAAACAAATGATGGATATATTGTTAAACGGATTGTATGTAATAATGGGCTTAACCGGTGTCGGGCTTTTGGTTCCGATGATAGTCGTTTTGATCAAATCGCTAAAAAGGTCATACGGAGAGCGGTTATTATATCTTTTAGAGGATGATCCCGGAAAAATCCAAGCCGAAATGAACGAGATCAAGAAGACAGGGGAGCTTGACGCTTATCGCTGGACGATGACGAAGGCGGAATATTTAGGCTTTTTCTCTTTTATCGCGGTCGCGATCTTATTTTTCGTCTTGTTATTCGCACCTTTTTATAAAATAAGCCTTGATTTGTTCGGAGAAAGCTTGGGAAGCGTCAATTTTTCCTTTTTCGAGGAAATCAGCGGGGCATTTCAAGATCATAAAGGCAAAAGTTTCGACTCATTGCAATTTTTGTCCATGGCGATCATGGTTTTTATGTTCATTACGATTTTATTTTCGATCCTTTTGCCGCTGAAATCCTATCGGTTTTTATTCGACAAAGACTATGCTCTATTGATGTATTACAGAAATATCAAACATAGCGCGAAAAAAAGGAGAGAATACAAGGGAGGGTATCTCGTCTGCGCAATCTCGGCTATGCTTACGATGGGGTTTTATATCGCGTATATCATTGTTGCGAGAGCGCAGGTGAAATCGGCAACTTCACTTGACGAGATGTTTCAAAGTCGATTTGTACTCATGGGAAATCCATGGGGGATCGCAATCATCTTTATTATTCTGGCAGGACATGCGATCGCAGGATTGGTCGCATCTGCGATCATGAAGAGAAAGCTAATTCAAAATATAATTAAAAGTTCCAATGAATTCAAAACGAACGAAGAGGAGACAACTTTATCAACCAAAATAAACTTATAAACACGCGGCGCCCGAGGCGAATGCCTCGGGCGCCGCGTCCGTCAAACTTTCTTCCCTATCATAAAATCGTCTTTTTCAAATTTCGGGCCGTCATGCCGATTTCATCAGTTTCACGGCGACAACGGTCATGTCGTCCTCGGCGTGCCCCTGCCGCCGAGAAAGAGCGTTTTGCAGGATCTCCTCCGCAAGCGACTGCGGGTTGATCGGGCGCAGGTTGCTCAGATATCCGTAAAGATCGGCCGAAGAGCCGAAAGAAGAGGTCACGCCGTCGCTCATAAAGAGCATGAAATCGTTTTCTCCCATCTGCGCGCGCAAAGTCGAGGGGTGGACCGCTTCGAGCATGCCCATCGGCAGCGAGTCGCCCTCCAGAACGCGCAGCTCCTCCTCCGAGAGAATGAAGCCGACGGGCGAGCCGATCTTGACGACGTCCGCTTCCCCCGTGTCGAGATCGACCGCCGCAAGATCAAGACAGGCGAAGGTCTCTTCGGGCGAGAAGGCGATGAGGCGGTTTACGGTCGAAAGCACCGTTTCCGAGGGCATTTTCGCCTTATAAAAGCTCTCGAGCAGGTTGAGCGTCTTGTCGGAGACGTCGCGGGCGGCTTCGCCGCTGCCCATGCCGTCCGAGAGCGCGACGAGGAACCGCCGCTCGTCGATCTTCAGAATGGAATAGGCGTCGCCGCAGGCGGTCTCTCCCTCTTTGGGAAGGGTCGCCACGCCGAACGCAGCGTCGAATTCCGGCTTGCGCCGCAGAATGTAGCAGGTGCGATTGGGCGCGAGGGGGATCTTCTCGGCAAGGGACAGCGGTGTGCCCAGCGCCTTGCCCGCGACCGCGCAGAGCCGCTTCCCGTTCACGTTGGAGGCGAGCGTCATGCTCACGGTGAGGGAGTTCCCGTCGCCGTAGACGAAGATCTCCGAGCTCAAGATGCCCGCCGTCGCAAGGGCGGCGGAAAGGGCGCTCTCGCCCTCCGAGAAGGAATATTCCTCCCCCTGTTCGAGGGCAATGTCTTTCAGGATCTCGCTCACCCCGTGCGCCTGCTGGGCAAGCAGCCGGCGGCTCTCCCGCGCCCCCGCAAGCTCCTTCGCCGCGGCGCGGTAGGTCGCGAGCAGTTTGTTGGCGGAAAAGAGAAGCCCCGCGGTATTCCCGCAGACCGAGCCGAGGTCGGAGGGGAGATCGACCAAACTCACCTGTCCCTTCGCATAGCCGATCGCCACGAGCTTGTCCATTCCCGCAAAGGCGCCGCTCTCTTCACATCTGCGCCGTCCGGGGCAGTTCAGACAGAGGGTGTTTTTCAGCCGGTCGGTGATGACTGCACAGGTATTGTCCTCCTGTTCGTCCTCGGCAAAGGCATTTTCGATCTCGCGGAAGAGGGAAGAGACTTCATACAGCCGTTCCCCGACGGCGCGGCGGTTCCGGTTGATCGCAATCCGCGGCAGGGCGCGTTCGCGGTAAAAAAGCAGGGTGTGTTTGGCTTTTTTGTAGAATTTTTCGTTGAGAAGCAGCGCAGCCGCCGCCGCAAGAAAGCAGGGGAGAAGCCCCAGAAGGATGGGGACGGCGCCTTCGAAGTAAAGGCCTTCGAAATATTTGGAGGCGATGTAGGTCAGAGTAAAGCCGAGAACCGCCGGGAGCTTGCCATAGGCGACGAAGAGCAAAGAAAAACAGCCGTACAGGGTGAACTCGGCAAGGGGCAGCGCGCTCGCATGGAGAAAGCAGAGGGGGACGGAGAGCGCCGCCGCAAAGGGCACCGCGGGAGAACTTTTGAGAAGGATCGCCGCGATGAGCAGGGCGGAGAGCGAAATGCAAAGATACACCGTTTCGCCCAGCGCGCCGCAGACGCCCAGCCCGAGGACCACTGAAAAGAGGAGGATCTCCGCCAGCTGGCCCGCGGTCAGACGGCAGCGGAAGGCGCGGCGAAGAAGGGAATAGAGGGCGCCCTCCGAAAAGACGGACAGGACGAAGAGAAAAAATGCGATAATCACCTTCTGCCAGATCGCGGGGAAGGGAAAGATCGCATAGCCCTCGAGGGGAAAGAGCAAAACGAAGGGGATCTGCGCCGCCGCAACGAAGGCGAGCCGTTCCAGTTTCATCTTTTTGCGGATCCTGCGGTAGAGCGCAAAGATGAGGAGCAACATGGCGGCTTGAGTCAGCGCGGAGAGGGTCGCGAAGAGGTCGAGGGAGACGATCGAGGAAAACAGATATTCCGCGCTCGTGAGAATGGGGTCGAACCCATAGCAGAGCGCGGCATAATAAAGCGGAAAGGAAAAGGGTTCATGCGCGGGAAGCGCAAAATTCATCAGGATCATCCCGAGCAGCAGCAGGAGATATTTCCCGGCGGAGGGCAGAATGCCGGCAGGGATCCGGACCTTTGGTTTTTTCATCAAACCACCTCAAAGCGTTTTCTCCAATTATAAAGAAAAAATGCGCGCAAAGAGGGGCTGATCATGTCTTTGTATGTCGGAATTTCGGGAAAAACAAGCGCGGACTTTTGCGAGAAGGTCCGAAAAGCCGTTTTCCCCTGAAAACGCCGAAGAAAAGGCGCCCCGCAAAGCCGCGGTGCGCCCCGATTGATTCGATTGTAATTCGGCGATTCGCCTCCGCCCCTTGCGAGAAGGTTGAAAGCCGTTTTCCCTCGAAAACGCCGAAGAAAAGGCGCCCCGCAAAGCCGCGGTGCGCCCCGATTGATTCGATTGTATTCGGCGATTCGCCTCCGCCCCTTGCGGGACGGACGGAGCTTCTTTCAAAGCCCGGAACGGTCTTTCCCTTGCCGCTCACGGCCGCGGCGCCCAAGAGCCCGGCGCCGATCCATGGAATTTTTCCGGCTTACCCAGAAACTCCTCTCGTCAAACGGTACATCGGTCTGTCCTCCTTTTTGGGTTCGTCTTTCCTCCGGGATATGTTCCGAATTTCATCGCACACCACCTCCCCGAAAAGATTTCCCGGCGCGTCCTCGCGCCTCTTGCGGGATATTTCCCGCGGTCTCTTTCAACCGATCGGATTGCCCATCGGAGTCGCCCTCCTTTTCCTTCATTTTGGTCGATTAACCGGCTTGATGGCCCATTGGAGTATCCTCCTGTTACAGATTCACTTTTTTTGTTCCTTTCTTGCTCCTTGTAATTCCATTATAACAGGTATTTTTCGTTTGTCAAGGGGTTTTTCAAAAATTTTTTCCGGAAATTTTTTCATTTCAAGGATTTGACTTCCGTTTTGATCTCGGGCTCCGCCACCTCGGGGAGGAAATCCTTCCATTCCTTGTATTTTTTGAGGGACGCGCGGTACAGATCGCGTCGCAGATGGAAGAGGTCGCAGCCGCTCTTTTTGCCCGTCTCCCAGAGATCGGCCACGTACTGCGAGAGGACCTCTTTCGCGCTTTCGAGCAGCTCTTCGCTCACGTCGTCCTCGGAGATGTCCTCAATGGGGGCGGTCGTTCCGCGGCAGCAAAGACGGACCGTGAGGTCGATTTGCATTTTGACGCGCGGCGCGCCGCTCATGTCGAGCGACACCCCGCCCTTGTTCTCGATGACCGCGAGCGTCACCGCCTTCCCGTCCTTTTCTTTGGCGTTGAAGGTCCCCGAGACGATGTTTCCGCTCAACATGCTGAATGCAAGCGTCTGTTCGCGCGGCAGGATTGCGACGAGTTTGCCCTCCGAAAAGAGGGCGGTCTCCTCGGCGATGTAGACTTTCTCGTCCTTGTCGCCCGAAGCGCCCGAAGAGGAGCCCGAAGAAGAGCTCGAAGAGCCGCCCCCCGATTCGCCCGTGCCGGGAGAGGGACTATGTTCGGCGCCCTTTTGGCTCTGCGAGCGGAGATAGGGAAGATAGCCGCTCTTCGACACGCCGTAGTATCCGATCGAAAAATCTTTCAGGTTGTTCGGCATGACTTTTCCCGTCTTTTCGGCGGCGTTTGAGAAGAGTTTCTGGATGGCGAGCGCGGACGTGTCGTCGGTCGCGCTCTTGGAAGTGAGCAGATCGTGCGCCTTTCCCTCGCAGACGGCGAGATAGCAGGAGTCGTTCATGTATTCGTTTCTCATGAAGTAGTTCAGATAGGAGATGACGTCCTCTTTCGCCGCCTCTTCGCCGATCACGATGAGATTGATGAACACGAGCTTGGGCACCCAGCCCGTCTCCGAAAAGATATTGGAAACGCAGTCGGAGACGGTCGCGCCCTCCGACTCGATGTCCACGCTCGAAGTGCCTCCCTGCGAGCGGTCGCTGCCCTTGGGCACGGCGATCTGCGCGGTGAGGGAGAAGCCCTCCTCCGTCTTGTCGATCCCGGCCGCGAGGATGACCGCCGTCTTTTGGATGTCGACGAGACCGAAGTCGTTGGAGAAAAAGGAAAAGAGGATGAGCCCGAGCAGCAACAGATAGAACTTCATGGGCAGCGTTTTCAGAAATTTACGCGCTTTCAACGGGTTTCCTCCTCAAAAACAGACACAAAAGCGGCACGGCGACGGTAAAGACGGGAAAGATCCAGAACACCTTTTCCGAAACAAAATGCATGACCTGCCCGAAGCGATAGTCAAAGACGATCATGAGCACGACGAGCAAGCCGGTCACCGCGACCGCCAGAATGGTGGGCAGATAGCGCTTCCTGCCGAAAACTTGCAGGATCCCTTCGACGCCCGCCTGCAAGGGCAGGGTGCAGTAGAAGATCAGAACGAACGCGAGCGCATAAATAAAGATGAAATCCACCCGTCCGAGAACGGTGATCCCCGAGAAAAAGACGCTCGTCTTGGCGAAGGCGAAGAGCTGGTTGATCGCCGTCTCCTGGAAGATCCCGTAAAAGACCGCAATGAAGAGGATCGCCGCAAGCCCGCCCAAAAAATAGAAGAGGGCGCCCTTCCACGCCATGCCCTTTTGATAGTCGATCTTGCCGAGCAGGAAAAGCAGGAAGAGGGAATCGAAAAACCAGCAGAAGGTGTACCCTGTCCCGCTCAGAATTCCCTTGGCGCCCGAGGAGCCGACGGGCAGTAGCGCGCCGAGGTCGGTCTCCGTAAAGGACAACAGAAGAATGCCGACGAGCCCCACGAGCGCGATGGGGCCGAGCAGATCCCAAGTGCGCCCGTAAGAGGAGAGCGGTTTGGAGCAGAGATAGGCCGCGAGCGGGAAGAAGGGGGCGAAGGCGACGAGCGAGGGAATGGTATCGTAAAAGGTCCCCTGGACGAACACTTTTTGTTCGATCAGGGGCAAAAACGCCGCAAAGAGTAAGAAGGCGGACAAAAGCAGCACAATGCAGGACGCGGCGATCTTCCCGAGCGAATTTTCGAGCATTTCGAAGAGGCTCATGCCGCGCTTTGCAAGGAGCAGAACGGCGAAGATGACCGCCGCCTGGATCAGATAATGGAACAGAACGGGCAGGAGCAGATCGTTGCCCGAATAGACCGCGAGCCGCGACGGCATGATGACGAGCTTGCCGATCGGCGCGACGCAGGCGAGAAAGAAATAAAGCTGCCGCGCGGAAATTTTATTCATCTTCATTCTCCTTTTTCTTCTCTTTTTCCCGCTTGATCCGCCGCCGGTTTTCGCTCCCGATCGTTTTCGGCCGCAGATCGAGCGAGCCGAGATTGTATTTGACGAGGGAATCGCGCAGATCCCGCCCGATCATCGGCGAGAAGGGGGCGAGCACCGGCGTGCCGTAGTTATCGGTCGTCACGAGATAAAGCAGGATGAACGCCGTCACGAGCAGGATCCCATAGGTGCCGACGCTCCCCGCGATCAGCAACATGACGAGCCGGA